>JBEBJW010000518.1:0-5630 GCA_040079715.1 Myxococcota bacterium
GGCCGGGGTCGCCGACGACCAGGTCGCCAGGCTCTCCGGTTGGAGGTGCAGGATCGCCAGGTCCGCCCGGTACCCGAGCACCGCCCCGACCGTCGGACCCGCGTCCGAGGTCGTCCCGCGCTCGATCGGCGCGTCGTACCCGCCCACCAGGCCGAACGCGACCCCCGCGTTCGCCGAGACCGTCATCGCCGTCAGCAGCACCATGGGTTCCTCCGCCTTCCGTCATAGGACACCGGTCGGTCCGCCGAGCGCCCCCTCGCGTCGATCCGAGCCGCGATCCGGGCGTCCGGTGCGGGCCCGCGCCGGCGTTCGCGGGGGGTGGGCCCAGAGGATCCGTCCGACGGTCGGAGGCTCCGGCGGTCCGGCAGGACCCGGCCGCGGCGGCGGACGACGTGGCGCGGGCGTTCGACGACCGGACGAACCTCGGCCGAGCGAGAGGGGGCGCCGCGGGGGACATCGCGCGCGCCCGGGCGACGCTCAGGCCGAGGCGCTCCTCGGGCCTGCGCGCCACGAGCTCACGGCGGCCCGACGCGCCCTCGGGTGAGCCGTCGGTCGATGGACGGGACGCCACCCGGAGCTCCGCGCGTCCGGAACACGCGTGGATCTCGCCCGCGGCGTCCGCACTGGTTCGGGGGGCTCGTCGCCGAGCCGCCAGATCCCGCTCGGTGCGTCAGTACCGGTTCGGCAGCTCGTCGCCGAGCCGCCAGGCCAGCGCCATCGCGGTGAGCTGCGGGTTCACCCCCGGGCTCGTCGGGAACAGGCCCGTGTCGCACACGTACAGGTCGTCCGCGTCGTACACCTTGCCCCACCCGTCGCACGCAGCGCCCGCGTCCGGGTTGCTCCCCATCGTGGTGCCGCCCATCACGTGGTTCGACGCCGTCGGCAGGTCGGTCACCGAGAACCGGCCGGCGCGGATCTCGCGCACCGCCTCCGTCGGGTTCATCACGTCGGGCAGCCCGGCGATCCCCGTGATGACTTCCTTCGCGCCGATCGCGGCGAACATCTCGCACATCAGCGCGTTCGACTCCTGCAGCCGCCGCAGATCCGCCTCGCCGAGGGTGTACGAGATGTCCGGACGGCCGCCGGGCAGCGTGCGGACCTGGCCCTCCGACGCGTCGCCGGAGATCCACGCGTCGAACACCGCCATGTTCGGCCACCGCTTGAGGTACCGCTTGAACTGCTTCGGCTGGCGCGGCAGCCCGCGCGAGAACGTCGACGCCGTCGCCCACAGCGCCTCGAGCTTGATCCCGCGCTCGAGGTGCTCGCTCGAGTGGATCCCCTGGGTGGCCCCGAACCACGGGTCGACCTGCTCGTCGAGCACCCCGACCACGTACGCCGACGGGTGGAACATCAGCCGGCCGCCGATCGCGTCCCGCCGCAGCCCCGACCGGCGCAGGATCACCGAGCTGCCGATCGCCCCCGCGGCGACGATCGTGCAGTCGGCGGAGATCCGCACCGGGTGCTTGCGCTCGTGGGTCCGCGGATCCACCGTGGTCCCGAGGATCCCGCGGACCTTGCCGTGGTCCACGATCAGCTCGTCGACGTTCACCGAGGTGTACACGTGCCCGCCGAGCTCGGCGACCTCGACGATCCCGCGCCGGTCCATGCTGTTCTTCGCCTGGTTCGGGCACCCGAGGATGCAGTTGCCGCTCCCGCGACAGCCCTCCTCGAACCGCCGGATCGGCTCCGAGCTCCACCCGAGCGCGTCGCACGCCTCGCGGAACAGCTGGTTCCGCCGGCCCATCACCGCCTCGTCGGTCGGCTTGATGTGGTAGAACGCCTCGACCGCGTCGAAGTACGGGGCGAGCGCGTCCTCGGTCAGCTCGGTCAGCCCGTGGTCCTCGCGCCAGCGCCGCAGCGCCGACGGCAGCGGCCGCATGCAGATCGCCGAGTTGAACACCGAGCCGCCGCCGAGCGCGCGGACCTGCAGCGTCGGGAAGAACACGTTCCCCCGCACCGACCGGGTGCCGCCGTCCCAGAAGTACGACGCGAGCGTCTTGCCGATGTCGCCGGTGAACTCGGCCGGGCCGATCTTCGGGCCGGCCTCGACCACGGTGACCTTCCGGCCGGCGGCGGCGAGCCGGTACGCGAGGGTCGCGCCGCCGGGGCCCGAGCCGATCACCAGGAACTCGGTGTCGACCCGGATCGGACCGCCGTAGTCGGCGATCCCGTAGATCCGGCCTCCGTTCAGTTCAGATCGGGAGGCGTTTTTTTTTCCGAGTCGTCGCCGATCAGGCGGGCCATCGCGGGGGCCGCGGCGGGGACGGCCTCGGCGACCTTCTTCGCGGCGGTCTCGAGCACCCCGCGCCCGAGGCTGACGATCGGGCCCTGGCGGCCGTAGAACCGGGCGATGGTGTCTTCGAACGAGCCGAGGAAGTAGTTCAGGTCTTCCTCGGTGGTCACCACCGGCGGCAGGATCTTCAGCGCGTTCACGCCCGGGCCCGGGATCTGGGCCACGATCTTCTGGCGCTTGAACAGGTCGACGTGGACCGCGGCGGCGAACGCCCCGGCGTCGACCGCGCCCATCACCTTCTGCTGCGCGAGCAGGGCGGGGTTGGCGCTGTCCTTGAAGTACATCGTCAGCATCAGGCCCTTGCCGACGATCCGATCGATGCAGTCGAACCGGGACTTGATGTCCTCGAGGCCGGCCCGCAGGAGCTCTCCGCGCCAGGCGGCCTCGGCCGGGGCGTCGATCTCCTCCATCACCTCGAGCGTGGCGAGCGCGGCGGCCATCGCCAGGTTGTTCTCGGCGAAGGTCGAGAAGTACACGAGGCCGGTGCCGAACCCGCTGTACACGCGATCGTAGATGTTCTCGTTGACGAGGACCGCGCCGACCGGCACCTGGCCGCCGGACAGGATCTTCGACACGGTCATGATGTGCGGGCGCACGCCCATCTCGCGGGTCGCGAACCACGCGCCGGTCCGCCCGAGGCCGCTCTGGATCTCGTCGGCGATCATCACGGCGCCGTGCTGCTCGCACAGGTTCTCGGCTTCGCGCAGGTAGGCGGCGTCGAGCACCTCGCCGGTCATCCCCTGGACCGGCTCGAAGATGAACGCGGCCACGTCGCCCATCTTCAGCTCGCGGCGGAGCTGGGCGATGTCGTTCCGCTTGACCGGGGTGCAGGTGGGCATCGCGGGGTCGATCCCCTTGCGCATCGCCTCGAACCCGCACACGCTGATCGCGCCGTAGCTGCGGCCGTGGAACGCGCCCTCGACGTACAGGAACCGGCGGCGCCGGGTGACCTGCCGCGCAAACCGGATCGCGACCTCGGTGGCCTCGGAGCCGGCGTTCGAGAACACGACCTTGGTGAACTGCGGGCCGCCGTGCTCGAGCAGCTTCTCGGCGACCATCCCGCCGAGGATCGACGCGTTGACCACGCACAGGTTCGGCAGGTTCATCGACAGCACGTCGATCAGCGCGCCGTTGATCTTCGGGTGGTTCCGCCCGAGGAAGTACACGCCGCCGCCGGACAACAGATCGAGGTACCGCTCGCCCTGCGCGTCCCACACGTATTGACCCTCGGCGCGCACGAACGCGGTGTTCATGCCTCCGAGCTCGAACATCTTGAGCAGCCGCGGGTGGACGTGCCGTCGGGACAGGTTCTCCGACGACGTGAGGAAGCTCTCGATCCGATCCTTGAAGTCGCTCATGGGGTCAATCCCTGCGCTTGGAGGCTAGGAACGCGAAAGATGGTCAGAAGTCGTAGTTGCGGTCGTACCCGAACGCGTCGAACGCCGACCCCCACCACTCGTACACGTCGTCGCGGGCGCGGGCGTCGAGCTGCAGCTTGTTCCGCTTGTAGCCCTTCAACCCGGCGACGTACGGCTCGAGGACCGTCCGCGCGGCGTCCCACCCGGGGTACTGGAACTGGCTGTAGATCCGCTCGATCGTCTCCATCTCGTTGCCGCACAGCTTCTCGTACGACAGCTCGATGTAGTTCTGCTCGGGGATCAGCCGGCGATCGTCGATCACCCGCTCGAAGATCCGCTGGCCGAGTGCCAAGGTCTGGTTGCGGCGGACGAGCTCCGGGTCCACGTCCGGCAGGTGGAAGAAGTTCTCCCAGTCGGTGTGCGACCGCATGTGGAGCGTGCTCGCGAACACCTCGTACGGGTGCCGGTGGATGTGGACGAACTTCGCGTCCGGGAACATCTCGAGCAGGATCCGGATCCGCGCGGTGTGGGTGCACGACTTGACCACGACCCGGCTGCCGTTCGTCTGCAGCATGATCTTCTTCAAGAAGTAGCGGAAGCCTTCCTTCCACTTGTCCTTCTCGGCGGTGGTGCACTCCATGAAGTCGATGTACCGCTCGTACTTCGAGGCCTGCTCCGGGAACATGAACGAGATGTACGGCGACATCTGGGTCAGCTTCGCGAGCGCGATCTCGTCCTCGGCGGCCTCGTGCCACCCCTGCTTCACGTTGTCGTAGCTGCGGGTGCCGCCCATCAGGCCGCCCATCAGCCGCGGCAGGAGCTGGTCGGTCGACAGGAAGCACGTCGGGAACACGACCTGGAACACGGTCGGGTAGGTGTTGCCGGGGAGCCGCCCGAGCAGGTTGTGGAGGTGGGTGGTGCCGGACCGCCAGTGGCCGATCACGAACAGCGGCGCCGGATCGATCTCGCGCGCCGCGAGCTGCCGCCCGAACCGGAGGTCTTCGACCCGCCCGAGGACGGTCGTGGGCACGCTCATCCCGGCGACCCACGCCAGCCGGTGCAGGTACAGCGGATCGACGCGCCAGTTGTTCTTCTGGAGGAGCTGGACCCAGTCCTGGGACTCGATCCCGGTGATCAGCTGCTCGGTGGACCACCGCTTCTGGACCTGGACGGACATCACGCCTCCTCGGCGGCACGGGCCTGGTCGGCCTGGTCGTCGCGGCCCGGGTGGATCGCGGCCGACACGGGCTCGGACTCGACGTACGCGAAGGTGAACATCGCCCGCAGCGCCTCGTACAGCATCCGCTGCGTGTAGACCGAGCTCCGCTCCCACGACTCGAGGTACGCGACCCGGTCGGCCGGGCGGGCGGCGGCGAACGTGTCGCGCGGGCGGGCGGCCCACGCGGCGTAGCCGTAGTCGAACGTGTTCAGCAGGGCGCGGATCTGGCCGCGGGCGAACGGCGGCATCCGGTCGAGGTAGTCCTCGACCCACGCCACCACACCCGCGTCGTCCGCGTCGATCCCCAGGACGGCGTCCCGGGGGAACATCGTCTGGCCGATCGCCAGGACGACGCGTCTCTCGTGGTCGGACAGGCCCATCGCGTTCTCTCGTGGGGAAGCTGGGCCATGTATCGGTCCGAGGGCGCGGTGTGCAACTGTCGCGCCCGGGTCGACGCCTCCCCGCGGCCGACGAGCGCGACGGAACCGGCTCCCGAGCGGCGGGTACGCCCAGGGTACCGACCGCGGGATTTCGTGGATCCCGCGATCCGTCCTGGGATCGGGCCCTGCGGGTCGGGATCGCGGCGACCCGCTGCCGTCGGAGGGCCGGGGCGACGCCCGCGACGTCGACGCGAGCGGCCGTCACGGCCCGGTCGGTGTCCCACGGTGGGTCCGGGCGCCCCGGCGCTGCGCGCCGTCGGCCTCCGTCCGGGGTCCCGTCCTCGCTCCGCTCGGACCGCTCGCAGGCTCGCGCCCTCCCG
>JBEBJW010000519.1:0-5630 GCA_040079715.1 Myxococcota bacterium
CTGCCGGTCCCGGTCCCGGTCCCCGTCGTGCCCGTGGCGATCGGCACGTACCCGTCGACGAACGCCCGGATCGCGTCGGCCCGGGTCGAGCCCGCCGTCCCGCCGACGCAGGTCGGGTCCACGAACGCGCCGATCGCCGCGATCTCGAGCGGCGACGACCCGGGCGTGAACAGCGGCGCGCCGGAGTCGCCCGAGCACAGGTTCGCGGTCCCGCCGAACGTGCGGACCACCTCCGGGCCCACGTCGATCACCTCGACGGTCGCCACCCGCTTCACCCCGCCGTCGTCGCCGCCGTCGGTGGTGACCCCGAACCCGCGCGCCTCGAGCGACGCCCCGATCCCCGGCGGAGCGCCCGCCAGGACCGCGCGATCGGAGATCGACCCGGTCGCGAGCTCGATCAGCGCTACGTCGAACGCGTCGTCCGGGTGGACCACCGTCCGGACCACCGCGCTGGTGGCGGTCGGGCCGCTGTCGACGAGATCCGCGCCCCACCACACCTCGAACCCCGCCGGGGCGAGGGTCACGCAGTGGCCGGCGGTCAGGACCCAGGTGTCGTCGATCAGCGCGCCGGTGCAGAACGCCACGCCGTCGTCCACCAGGGCCACCACGGGATCGGTCGGCGATCCACCGGGAACCCCGCCGACGATCGGCGCAGCAGCCCATCCGATGGCGCTGGCGGCCCACCACCCGATCACCGGCCCTCCTCCCTCGTCATAGCCGGTGGCGGCGCCGGGTGGGCTGCGGTACCGGGGGAGCCGGAGGTCCCGGTGGTCGGAGCAGCCCTCGTCGCGTGCGGCGTGGATCCCTCGGTCGATCCCGCGGGGCCGGCCGATCCGGTCGAGACCCTGTCGGCGCCGGGCCCGTACGCGGTCGGGTACCGCGAGGAGTCGGTCACCTGGTCGGACCCGCTGCTCGACGCCGGCACCCGCACCCTCCGGCTCGCGGTGTGGTTCCCGACCGACGCCGAGGCGGGTCCGCCGGTGAAGTACGACGGCGTGTTCGACGCGCCCGGGGTGCTCGGCGGGGTCGACCCGGCCGCGGGGCCGCACCCGCTCGCGGTGTTCTCCCACGGCCACCAGGGGTTCGCCGAGAGCTCGGGGTTCCTCGCGGTCCACCTCGCGTCGCACGGGTGGTGGGTGGTCTCGCCGGACCACACCGGGAACACGACGTTCGATCCTCCGGATCGGGAGACGGAGATCTACTGGGCCCGGCCGGTCGACCTGTCGGCGGTCCTCGATCACGCCGAGCAGACGCTGGAGCTCGACGGGACCACGGTCGCGATCGGCCACAGCTTCGGCGGGTACACGGTCCACGGCCTCGGGGGCGCCGCCTCGGCGATCGACGCCCTGGCGCCCGGGTGCGCCGACGGCTCCGACGGGTCCGAGTTCTGCTCGACGATGACCGACGCGCTGGCGGACCGGTTCCGCGCCGGGTTCGGCGATCCGCGCGTGGCGGCGGTGATCGCGATGGCCCCGGGCGACTACCGGCTGTACGGCGAGGGCCTCGCGGCGATCGACGTCCCAGAGCTGTTGATGACCGGCGGCCTCGATCCCGGGACCGACGGCGACCCGATCTGGGCCGCGCTCGACGACCCGGACGACCGTCGGGTGACGCTGCCGACCGCCGCCCACAACACGTTCACCGACTTCGCCGCCGCCCTCGACCCGGACGGCGCGATCGATCCGGACGAGGGCCACCGGATCATCGGCGCGTACGCCCTCGCGTTCGCCGAGGTCCACGGGCGGCTCGACCCGTTCGGCGCCGGGATCCTCGACGGGACGGACCCGGTGTCGGATCTCGCGGCGATCACCGCTCATTGAACCCTCCGCCCGCCGTGCTGGTAGGCTGCGCGCGGAGGTGGGGATGGTGTGGATCGCGCTCGCGACGTGGGGCAGCTCGGCGCACGCGTTCGGGCTCGGGTCGACGGTCGGCGTCCAGACCCGGTCGGACCTCGGCACCCTCGGACCGTTCCCGCCGACGTTGGACCTCGTGTTCGACCCGGTGGTCCTCCAGCTCCACCTGCTCCAGACCCTCGACGCCGCGTTCGACGACGCGCTGGTGTTCGGGGCGAACGTGTACGTCGACGTGGGCCAGGCCCCGATCGCCGGCCCGTGGGTCGCGTCGGCCCAGCCCGGCGGCAGCCTGTTCCTGTTGGGCGAGCCCGACCAGCTCGTGATCGCCGGCGAGTGTCGCCTCGGGATGCAGGCCCACGAGGCGGCCGGGTTCGGGGTGTACCTCGTCCCAGCGCTCGGCCTCGCGACCAGCAACGGTACCACCGAGCTGTTCGCCGGCGGGATGCTCCAGGCCTCGGTGTGGTTCGACCTGTGACCGCGCGTCGACACTGCAACGTCCTCCGCCGGGGTGGCCCCGCGACGACGGGTCCAGGGTCGTAACTGAGCCGACACCCCGCCCGACCCGCGAGCTGAGTACCTGGGGGGCATGCGGCGTTCCGCCCTCCCACACAC
The DNA here is from genome assembly GCA_040079715.1 of Myxococcota bacterium. Classification (GTDB taxonomy): domain Bacteria; phylum Myxococcota_A; class UBA796; order UBA796; genus JACKER01. The sequence continues at coordinate 2,466 of JBEBJW010000519.1, forward strand.
CGGCCCCGTGCGCCTCGATTGTCGGACCTTGTCCGGGATCGCGGCCGTCCGCCGGCTCGAAGAGGTCCTGAAGCGATTGCGCAGCGGACCCCGGCTGATCGCGCTCGTCACCGACGAGCCCGAGGTGGTCGACCGGCTGACCCGGTGGGCGTCGATCGGGCGCGCGGTGCACGAGGTCCGGCCGCACCCGGACGGGTCCGAGGTCTGCCTGTACCTGCTGCCGACCGAGTTCGGCGAGCACCCGTTCCTCGCCTGGCGCCCGACGATCCCCGACGCGTCCGACGTGTTGACCCCCGAGGGCGTCCACCTGACGATCGGGGCCTGAGGCCCGGGGCGGAGAGTCCGGCGAAACTCGGCGGTCGGACGTAGCGGTCGCACGGCGTGCCGGGCTAGCTTGTGCACCATGTGCTCGACCCTGCTGGTTCCCTGGCTGATGATCGCCGGATCCGCGAGTTCATTCGCGGCCAATCCGCCGGTCGACCTCGGAGCGGACGACCTCGCCGCCCTCGCCGACCGGCGGGTGGTGGTGCGGCCGGAGCTGGACGGCCCCGGGGGCAGCGTCCTCGCGGTGGTCGACCTCGCCGCCCCGCCCACGGCCGCGATCGACGCGATCCTCGATCTGCCGGCCCGGGTCGGCGAGATCCGCGGCCTCGCCGCCGCCGAGGTGTACACCGCCACCCCCACCGAGGTCGGCGTGCGGTGGGAGGTCCGGGTCCTCGGGTCGAGCACGGTGTTCCACGTCGCGTACCACCCGGATCGGTCCACCGGGTCGATCCCGTACGCGCTCGATCCCACCCGATCCCCGAACGACCTGGTCCGGGCCGAGGGCGCGTACCAGGTCACGCCGATCGCCGGCGGCTCGCGGATCGTGTACCGGTCGAGCTCGGACTCCGGCCGGTCGGTCCCGGGCTGGCTCGAGCGGTGGATCGCGACCGATGCCGTCACCCAGCAGCTCGAGGGCATCCGCGCCCGAGCAGAGGCCTCCCGATGACCCCGCCCCCTGCAACGTCCTCCGCCGGCGCGCCGGTGGTCACCGCCGCCGGTCGGATGTGGCTCGCGATCCGAGCCGTCCCGGGCGAGGTCCCGGAGATGGATCGCGCCCTCGCCCGCGTCGGCCTGGTGGTCGGCGGGATCGGCGCGGTGCTCGCGGTGCTGGTGCTCGCCCTGGTGTCGACCGCGTCGGGCGGGGCGCTGCTCGCGCTGTCGCTCGCGACGATCGGGTTCTACGCGTCGCTCCACACCCTGCTCGATCGCCGGTCGGATCTCCCGTGGATCCGCTACGCGGCGCCGGTGTTCGAGACCGCGATGCCGGCGGTGGCGCTGTGGGTGCTCGGGCGGACCGAGGGGCCGGCGTACGCGCTCGGGAGCTGGGTCCCGCCGCAGCTGTTCTCGGTGTTCCTGGTCGCGTCGATCCTCCGTCAGGACCCGCGGATCCCGGTCGCGATGGGGGCGGTCGGCGCGGCGCTGTACGGGCTCGTGTGGGGGCTGTCGCTGTGGCCGGGGATGGACGCCGCGCTGTTGTCGGGCCCGGGCGGCCTGCTGTACCAGCCGGCGATGCAGGTCGTGCGGATGGCGACCCTCGTGCTCGCCGGCGGCGCGGGCTCGGCCGCGGTGATCCGGATCGCGGCGCTCGCGACGGCGGCGTCCCGGTCGTCCGGCGAGCCGTTCGGCAAGTACAACCTCGGCAAGGACATCGCGAGCGGCGGGATGGGCCGGGTGATCCACGCGACCTACCGGCCGGACGGCGGGTGGGAGCGCCACGTGGCGATCAAGGTGCTCCACCCGCACCTGGCGAACGATCGCGGGTACGTCGACCGGTTCCGGACCGAGGCCGAGCTCGCGTTCCGCCTGGCCCACCCGAACATCGTCGGCGCGCTCGACTTCGGCCGGGTCGACGACACGTGGTTCATGGCGATGGAGTACGTCGACGGGCGCTCGCTCCACGACGTCCTGGTCGAGCGGCGCCGGGTCCAGCGCCCGCTGTCGCCGCGGATCGTCGCGTGGATCGGCCACGAGCTCGCCACCGGCCTCGACCACGCCCACACCCGGGCGACCGACGACCTCGGGGTCCCGCTCCAGGTGGTCCACCGCGATCTGTCCCCGAGCAACGTGATGATCGGCCGGAGCGGTCGGGTCCGGATCACCGACTTCGGCGTCGCCCGGGCGATGCGCGGGGCGGACCGGGTGCTGACCAAGAACCTGGTCGGCAAGCCCGCGTACGTCGCGCCGGAGACCCTGCGCGACCAGTGGATCGACGCCCGATCCGACCTGTGGTCGCTCGGGGTGATGCTGTGGGAGGCGCTGGCGAACGAGCGGCTGTTCCAGCGCGACAACGACGCGGCGGCGATCCTGGCGGTGGTCGAGGCGACGATCCCGGCCCCGTCGAAGGTCCGCCCCGAGCTCGGCGACCACTGGGACCGGCTGTTCCAGCGGCTGTTGTCCCGGGATCGGACCGCCCGGTTCACCAGCGCGGCCGAGGTGATCCACGCGCTCGAGCGGGTGGTGTCGATCGAAGGAGCGCCCGCGCCGGAGGAGATCCGCGAGCTGCTGGCGGTCGAGGAGGGCCTCGAGGAGCTCGATCTCGACCACACGAGCGAGGAGATCCCGATGCTCACGGTCGAGATCCCGGTGGTCGGCGCTGCGCCACGGGCAGCCGAGGCCGCTCCGGAGCCGACCGCCGCGCGAGACCCCGAGCGGAACCAGGAGCCCGACGCCGAGCCCGCGCCGGTCGCGGAGGCGCCGGAGCCGATCCCGGTGATCCCGGATCCGGCTGCGGTCACGGTGGACGAGGTGCCGCCGCGCGAGGCGGACGAGCCCAGCGATCCGAGCGCGGAGTCGTCGGAGTCGTCGGAGTCGTCGGAGTCGTCGGATCCGGGCGTGTCGGTCGAGGAGATCGTGATCGAAGAGATCGAGGTGATCGAGGAGATCGGCGGCCCGAGCGCGTCGGCGGCCGACGAGCGGTGAGGCCGATCCCGGGGTACGACGGCGGGCATGTGGTGGTTGCTCGCAGCGTGTGGTGGGTCCGAGCCGCGGTTTCCCCTGACCGGTGAGGTCGTGGAGCTGCGGCCTCCGACCGGGATCGTGGTCGCCCACGACGACATCCCCGGGTTCATGTACGCGATGACGATGCCGTTCGAGGTGGCCGATCCCCACCTGCTGGACGGC
>JBEBJW010000520.1:0-5620 GCA_040079715.1 Myxococcota bacterium
CCCCTCGAGCGGGATCCGCTCCTCGCGCGGGCCGTACGCCCGCGGGACCAGCACGATCGCCGTGTGGAGCGGGACCTCGAGGTGCGGGCACTCCTCCGGCGACCGGCCCGCGAGGTACGCGTACAGGCACCGGATCACCGCCTGGTGCGCCACCACCACCACCGGGTCCCGCTGGCGCTCGAGCTCGATGATCACCGGCTCGAGCCGGGAGATGACGTCCTCGTACGACTCGCCGCGCGGGTACCGGTACCGGAGCTTGTCGGTCCGCCGCGCCGCCGCCTCGTCCGGGTGGCGGGCCGCGACCTCGTCGTAGGTCCAGCCGTCGAACTGGCCGGCGTCGATCTCGTCGAGGTTCCGGACCGGGGTCGACGGCCACGGGAGCGCGCGCGCGGTCTCGATCGTCCGCTGGAGGGTGCTGGTCCAGACCTCCGGCCGCTTGTCGAACCGCGCCGCCGCCCAGGTGGCGAACCGGGTGGCGAACGCCCGACCCCGGTCGGTGAGGGACGGGTCGCCGCCGATCCGCCGAGCGACATTGAACGCGGACTCCCCGTGGCGGACCAGCACGATCGGCCGCGGCGTGATGTGGAGGTTCGCGACGAACAGCACCACCCGCGACGCGAGGTACCCGTGGATCTCGTTCGACACGACCCGGTGCCCCACGTCGACCAGCTTGACCCACGACCGATCGTCCTCGTCGACCGGCTCGTACGCTCGCTCGTAGTGCGCGATCCGGGCCCGGAAGTCGGCCACCGCCCGATCCGGGTCCACCCCGGCGTAGTCCGGCATCGACAGCTTGGTCTCGCGGATGTTGGCCTCGACGATCGCAGGGTCGGTGCACACCGACTCGACGAACACCGGCGTGAGCCCGTGGACCGCGAGCTGCGCCGCCACCCAGTCGCGCCGCTCCCGGGTCGCGTTGGTCGCGTCGTAGATCCCGACCCGGCCCAGGCCCTCCCGCAGCCAGGCGACGAGATCGTCGAGCGCCGCCGACGCGAGATCCCGGCGGGCCGACGCGCCCTCGGGGTTGTCGGGGTCGAAGAACGACGCCGGCTGGGTCGGGCCGAGCCGCCGCCGCCGGTAGTTCCCGACGTTGAACACCCGGGCCTCCCGCCCGAGCCACGCGAGGTACCGCGCGACCTTGCGCGCGATGAACGTCTTGCCCCGCGCGGGGAGGCCGACCATCACCAGGACCAGCGGATCGTTGCTCGCGAGGGTGCGCACCCCGGGAGCATATCGCCGTGTAGGATGGGGTCGTGCACACCCGACTCGATGCCAACGTCATGGAAGCCGCGCTCGCCCGGATCGAACGTTCGAACCGCAGATCGCTGCGGCCTCGGACCGAGTCCGGCCGGTGGACCCCGGTCCACACCCTCCGGGTCGCGGCCGACGCGTTCACCCACGACAGCGTCCGGCGCGCCGGGGCCCGGGCGCTCCGGCTGGTCCAGAGCTACGCGCCCGACTCGGTCGTGCTGGCGCTGGCGCTGCGGCTGCCGGGGTTCGAGGCGATGCCGACCGATCCCGGCCGGGTCGACGCGCTGCTCGCGCGGCTCGAGCAGGGCGATCCCCAGGTCCCGCCCGGCGCGCGGCTCGCCCACGAGGTGTACCGGCGGCTGCTGCGCCAGCTCCAGGTCGCCCCGGTCCAGGACCTCCGGATCGACTTCCACGACGCGTTCGGGCGCCGGTCGGACGAGGAGGAAGACGCCGCCGCCGGCGCCGCCGCGTCCGAGGCCGCGCTCGGGCTGCGCGAGGGCACGCTGTGTCCGCAGATCGGGATCCGCACCGCGCCGCTGTCCGGGGCGCGGGCCGCGAGGGCGCTCCGGACGATCGACCTGTTCGTGTCCACGATGTGCGACCGGGCGGGCGGGGCGGTCCCGCCGCGGTTCCTGGTGTCGGTGCCCGAGATCACCCACGAAGACCAGGTCACGGCGCTGGTCCAGATCGTCTCGGCGCTCGAGACGCGCCTCCAGTCGAAGCGCGGCTCGATCGGGCTCGAGCTCGGGTTCGCCGACGCGTCGGTCGTGTTCGACGAGTCCGGATCGTGCCGGCTCGCGCCGATCGTCGCGGCCTCGTCCGGGCGGTGCGCGGTGGTCCGGCTCGAGGCGGGCCCGGTCGCCCGGTCGCTCGGGGCCCGGGATCCGGCGGCGGCGATCGCGGTCCGGGATCTCGCGCGGATCGCGCTCGCGTCGGCGGGGGTGGCGATCGCGTTCGGGTCGTCACCGGATCTGCCGCGCAGCGGCGGGGATCGCGGGCCGGAGGCGGCCCAGCGGTACACGGTGGTCCACGCCGCCTGGCGGACCCACGCCGACGCCGTGCTCCGCGCCCTCCGCGACGGCTCGACCTGGGGCTGGGACACCGACGCCGGGCAGATCCCGGCCCGGCTGGCCGCGATCGGCACCTACTACCGCCAGAACCTCGGCCAGATCCGCCACAGCCTCGAGGAGTGGTCGCGGAACGGCCTCGACGGCGCCGAAGACGGCCAGCGGCTGTTCGACGAGATCCGGATCGGGATCCGGTGCGGGGCGATCACCGCCGAGGATCTCGCGGGCACCGGGTTCGAGCCCGAGGACTTCGCGCCTGCACCCGGGGATCCGTCGGATCGCCCGTGAACCCGCGCGATCTCCGGATTACGCGGGGTGCGGTGAAAGGCTCGACCGCGCCGTCCGATGGTTCGGCGACGGTCGGTCCGAGGGGGTGCTCGATGCGGCTGCTCGCGCTGTGGTTGGTGGTCGTCTCCGTTCCGGCGTTCGGCAAGGAGAAGAGCAAGGACAAGTACGAGGGCGAGGGGATCCTCCCCACCGGGATCGAGTCGTTCGACTCGGTGTTCGGCCGGGTCGGGGAGATCGACAAGAGCCTGACCAAGTCGGACAACCAGCTCAAGTCGGCCAAGACCAACCTGAACACCGCGCTCGGGCTGAAGAAGGGCACCCCGGTCACCGATGGGCTCGCCGAGCTCCAGAAGCGGGGCGAGGGCAAGCTGTCGGTCGCGGTCGACAAGCAGGCCGTCCCGAAGCTCACCGTGACCGACGCCGTCCCGTCGAACGTCCAGTCCGCGGTCGACGCGGTCAACGTGATGACGGTGAACTTCTCGAGCTCGTTGACCGAGCTGACGGCGCTGAAGCCCGAGATCGACGGCCTGGTCAAGCAGACGTCCAAGATGCCGATGCGCCTGAAGGACGAGTTCTCCGAGGGCGGCGCCAGCATCATCGACACGCTGATCGACCTGCCGAAGACCAGCAAGGCCTTGAGCCACAACGTGTCGCTGACCGCCGGGATGCCGGAGCGGGCGGCCAACCTCACCACCCGGTTCACCGAGATCCTGTCGGTGGTGTCGACCGACTTCGGCGGCTCGAAGGTCAAGCCGCTGGTGCCGGCCCCGAAGCCCGGAGCGAAGCCCGCGCCGAAGCCCGCGCCGAAGCCGAAGCCGAAGCCGAACTGACGACCCGGGTGGCCGCGGGATAGCCGGTCGGATGGTTTTCCTGTTCGCGTGGGCCGCCGGGACCGCCGCCGCCCAGACCCCGTCCGAACCCTGGCGGACGCTGCGCACCGAGCACTTCCGGGTCCACTACCCGGCCGTCGCCGCCGCGTGGAGCGAGTCCGCCGCCGCCCGGCTCGAGGCGTACCACGCGCGCGTCGTCGCCGAGGTCGGGTACACCCCCGAGCGGGTGATCGACGTGGTGGTGGTCGACCCGTACTCCGACGCCAACGGGTCGGCGATCCCGCTCGCCCACGCGCCGCGGATCCAGCTCTACGCGACCCCGCCCGACGCGAGCTCGGTGATCGGCAACTACCGCACGTGGGACGAGATCCTGCTCGTCCACGAAGACGCGCACGTCGCGCACATGATCCGGCCGCCGCGGAACGCGGTCGAGCGGGTGCTGTACGATCTCGTCGGGTTCGGCCCGATCGCGTCGAAGGGGCCGCGGTGGGTGGTCGAGGGGTACGCCACGGTGGTCGAGGGCCGGCTGACCGGGTTCGGTCGGCCGAACGGCGACGGGCGGGCGCTGGTGCTCCGGCGGCTCGCCCAGCAGGGCCAGCTCCCCGGGTACGGCGAGCTCGACGCGAGCGCGAAGTGGCTCGGCGGCTCGTTCGCGTACCTCGTCGGGTCGGCGTACCTCGAGTGGCTCGAGGAGCGCGCCGGTCCGGGCTCGCTCCGGAACCTGTGGGCGCGGATGACCGCGAAGTCCACCCGGACGTTCGACGAGGCGTTCGTCGGGGTGTTCGGCGCGCCCCCGGCCGAGCTGTACGGCCGGTTCACCGCCGAGCTCACCGCGTCGGCGGTGGCGCTCGAGGAGGCCCGTCCCGCGAGCGAGTCGGTGTTCCAGACCATCGGGTGGGACGTGGGCGCCCCGGCGGTGTCGCCCGACGGCGCGAAGGTCGCGGTCCCCCGCCGCCCGAAGGACGGGCTGCCGCGGATCGACGTCTGGTCGCTCGCGATCGACGAGAAGGCGGTGGAGTCGGCCGCCGACGCGGCGAACGAGGCGCTCGAGCGCGATCCCCTCGACGTGGCGGCGGTCCCGCCGGTCCACCCCCCGCACGAGCAGGTCGCGCACCACGTCAGCGCCGCGTTCCCCGCGTGGGACGTCCGGTGGATGCCGGACGGCGCGTCGGTGCTGTACGCCGCGTGGACCCGGGATCGGCGCGGGCGGGTCCGGCCGGACCTGTTCCGGTGGACCCTCGACGGTGGCACCGACCGGATCACCCGCGGCGCGGACCTCCGGTCGCCGGATCCCGCGCCGGACGGCACCTGGGCGGTGGCGGTCCGGTCGACCTGGGGGCAGACCCAGCTCGTCCGGGTCGACCTCGCCACTGGCGCCACCACCGAGCTGACCCCGCTGTCGGTCGCGGTGGTCGACCAGCCGCGGATCTCCCCCGACGGCGGCCGGCTGGCGTGGCTGGTGAACGACGGCGCCGGGTTCGGGGTCGTGGTCCGCGAGCTCGCGACCGGGGCCGAGTGGTCGACCCGGCCCGGTCCGGGCGGCGCCGGCGCGTTCGGCCTCGCGTGGGGCCGCGACGGGCACGGGCTGCTCGCCAGCCTCGGGGAGGACGGGTTCGCCGAGGTCCACGAGGTCTGGCGCGACGGCGGCGCCGGTCGCGGTCGCCTGACCACCACCGCCGGCGGGGTGCTCGCGGTCGACGGGATCGACGGCGGCGAGGTGATGTTCACCACGTTCGGGCCGTCCGGGACGGATCTGCACCGGGCCGCCCTCGCGCCGAGGCCGCTGCCGCCGCTGCCCGCGGACGCCGGGGCCGCGCCCGCCCGCCGCCCGGCGCTGCCCGACGCGCCGACCCTGCCGACCCCGGTGGCGGTCACATCCGAGCCGTACGGCGCAGGTCCGATCGACGTCAGCGCGTTCGCCGGGGCGGCGTTCGGCACCGCGGCGCGCCAGGGGCAGGCCGAGGTCGGCGTCCGGATCGGGGACCCGGTCGGGCGCGCGGAGTGGCTGTTGGTCGGCGGGTACGGGTCGGAGACCGGCGGGGCGACCGGCGGTCGGCTCGCGGCCACCTGGAACGGGCTGCCGGTCGAGCTCGGCCTCGACGGGTACGTCGGGTCGGACGAGGCGTTCGGGCTCCGGCGGGGCGGGGTCGGGATCTCCGCCTCCGACCGGCTCGACGGGCCGTC
>JBEBJW010000521.1:0-5615 GCA_040079715.1 Myxococcota bacterium
CGCTCCCCGGCGGAGCCGAGGGGAGCGCGCGAGGAGGCTGCGGAGGGGGATCGGCCGCGACCCCGGAGGCGCCCGACGGCCGGAGGCCGGGCCGCCCGACGCCCCCGTGACCACTCGTGACCGGCGCGGGCCGTTGACAATCCGGCGCGACCGGCGCATGGGCGTTGGCGGGAGGCGACGTGCTCGGCCTGTTCCTGACCGCCCTGGGAGTCCTCCCCACCGGGCTCGCGTGGGCCGCGCCGCCCGGTTCGCCCGACGACGCCGCCGAAGAGATCATCGTCTACGGCGACGACTTCGCCCGGTGGGACCACACCCGGTGGTCGGTCCAGACGGAGCTCGTGTTCCCGCTCGGGATCACGTTCGCGTCCGACAAGAACCTGTCGTTCCGGAGCTACGCGTTCCAGGTCCACGCGGTGATCGGCTGCGACAAGGACGCGAAGCTGTCGAAGAAGCGGTGGGAGGTGTCCTGCACGATCGAGGACATCGGGCTGCTGGTCACCACCCAGCGCAACTGGCGGCGCGAGAAGGACCGCGCGCTGGTCCAGACCGTGATCGACGAGATCGACGCGAAGCTGACCGGGATCGACGTCCAGATGCAGGTCGCCGAGGACGGCGCGGTCACGAACTTCGACCTCGAGGGGATCCGGGCGGACAACGAGCGCGAGCGGAGCATCCAGGAGTCGCTCCGCCAGGTGATGAGCCGCACGATGGCGGGGTTCCACCTGAAGATCCCGGACCACGGCCAGCACAACGGCCAGTGGGTCGAGTACAACTCCGAGCTGATGGACCTGCCGAGCCTGACGTCGTCGCGCGGATCGACCACCCTGGTCCACCAGGTGAGCCCGTACCAGGGGATGCAGCTCGTCCAGACCGTCGGCCAGGGGACGGTGTCGGTCGCGCTGCCGGCGGCCGCGACCACCGCGTTCAGCAACACCGCCCCGGTCGACGACGGCAGCTCGGTCGTCGGGTCGGTCGGCGAGGGCACCACCGCCAACGCCGACGATCCCGAGGAGCAGAACGAGGGCGGCGGCGAGTCCGAGCTCGAGGTCACCTACGCGATGCAGGCCCAGGGCGTCGCGGTGTTCGACAAGGCGAACGGCATCATGCGCGAGCGGGTGTGGGTCGTCACCGGCAGCCCGACCGCGGGCAGCGGCGGCGGCGTGAACACCCCGCCGTTCCGGAGCGTGGGGCGGATCCAGCTGCTGGACCCCACGGCGAAACCGGAGGTGGGGGCCACGAAACAGGTCGCTTGGCCCGGACGCAAGATGGAAGGCCTCGATCCCTGGGTCGGCCTGGAGTCCCCGTGAGCGCGCCGCGGCCCCGGTGCCGGGTTAGAGTCGAGGCGTGATCCAGTTCCTCCCCCTGCTCGGATCGCTCGTCGGCTGCGGGTTCTCTCTCCCCGAGGCCAAGGAGTGCGACGAGCCCCACCTGTGGTACGCCCCGGACGCCTCCGGCGACGTGTACTTCGGGTGCACGCCTCCGGACGGGTGGCTCGCGAGCCCGGCGGGCGAGTCCCCGTCGACGCCGACCCCGTCCACGCCCACCACCGACGACGCGCTCGACGGCGACGCGGACACCGACGCCGACACCGACGCGGACACCGATCCGACCCCGCCGGACACGTCGTCCGCGCCGCCGGACACGGGCTCGGGGCCGCCGCCGGACACCTCCGCCGTGGTCGACACGTCGGACACGGCCGGAGCGCCGATCGATACCGCAGCCCCCGCGTCCGACACCGGAGCGCCCGCGCCCGCGATCGGCGCGGGCGACGACACCGCGGCCCCGCCGGCCGACACCGCCGCCGCTCCGACCGACACCGGCGCGCCGCAGCTTCCTGGCGAGGGCCCCGGCGGCACCGGCCACGGCGTCCCGCGCGACACCGGCGCACTGGGCGGACCGGCGGGCGGACCGGCAGGACCCGGCGGCGACACCGCGGCCGCGCCCCCCGAGCCGGAAGACACCGGCGGGCTCCCGGGTCCGGACGAGGGAGGCCAGTGATGGTGGTGCCGGGGATCCTGATGGTGTGGGCGGCGGCGACGGCGTCCGCCAGCGCGTGGTGGACCGGCGACTGGGGGCTCGACCCGAGCGCCAGCGACGATCCGACGCAGGCGATCCAACAGGCGTACGTCGGCACCGCGGTGTCCGGCGCGAGCGAGGCGAGCAAGCTGTCGCCGGACGGCGGTGAGGTCGACGTCGAGGCGAACCGGACGAAGCTCCTGTACCAGGTGCTCGGGCTGCTCGGCGTCTCCGGCCGGATCACCCTGGTCGAGGAGGGCGACGACGCGGTCTCCCTCGCGTGGAGCGGCGTCGCGCCGATGCACCTGCCGGTGGGCAACAAGTGGACCAAGGTCGCGCGGGTCGACGAGGACCACGAGGGCTACCGGATCCGGGTCCGCGAAGACGGCGACCGCCTGATCGTCGAGCGCCGGCTGAACGCGACGACGTTGACCGAGACCCTGCTGTCGCAGCCGAACCCCGGCGAGCTGGTGGTGGTGGTGCGGGTCGACGGCAGCGCGCTCGATCCGGGGGTCGAGTTCCGCCGGGTGTACCGCTCGATGGGCGAGGCGGCGGCGGCTCCGTAGGGAAAAGGTCCGGAAGCGGGCGGGTCGAAGTCGCGCAGGTTTCCGTCGTCCGTCGTGGGTGGAGCGGCGCGCGCCCGCGATCCGAGAAGGACGCAGGACTCCGGACCACGCGCACGCGCCCGGCACCACCGGTCGACGGACCACAGCTTCGTTCACCGCCCCCTTCCGGACCTCCGAGAACCCCACGTATGGAGCGGATCCCCGCGCGACGATCCGACGTCACAACCCGTCACATCGCCGACGGGTGTTACGGATTCGACAGGAGGTCCCGATGTGGTGGCTCGGCGTCCCGGTGCTCGCGGTGGTGTTGTTCTTCGCGCAGGGGTTCCTGCTCCAGGTGTCGGTCGCGCTGTCGGGCGAGGCGGCGCCGAAGTACGGCTCGGCCTTGTGGACCGCGATCCTCGCCGGGATCCTCGCGTCGATCACGACCTCCGCCCTCGGGTTCACGGTCGGGTGGTTCGTCCCGACCGCGGTGTGGGGCCTGATCGCGTTCGCGATCGAGCTCGGGGTCACGGCGATCGTGATCCGCGGCCAGATCCGGTCGTCGTTCGTCCAGGCGCTCGGGGTGGCCGGGATCTACCAGCTCCTGGTGGTCGGGGCGTCGTGGGCGGCGTGGTACGTCTGGCGGATCGTCACCTGATCCGCGCGTGATCCGCCCACCGCTCGGCTCCGCGGTCTCGTGGAGCGCCGACTGGGGCCTGTTCGGTGGCCTCCTCGGACCGCTGTTCACGGTGCTCCCGTACCGCCTCGGCGAGGTGGTGCTCGGGATCGGCTGGGACGGGTTCGCCCACCGGCTGTTCCTGTGGACCGCGGTCGCGGGGGCGTCGCTCGGGCTCGGCGGCGGCGCGATCGGCCACCGGGTCGCGTCTCGGCTGTTCGCGGTCCACCCGGCCCTCGCGCTCCTCCCGGGCCCGGTGATCGGCGCGATCGGCGGGGCGGCCCTCGCGGGGGTGGTGTACGCGGTCGAGCCGGCGACCTTCGGCGCCCGCGCCGTGTCGTACCCGGAGATCGCCCGGATCGCGGTCCCGTCGAGCGCGCTCGCCGTCGGGGCCGGGTTCGTGGTGTACGTGGTGATGCGGGCCGCCCACCGCTCGGGGTGGGGCGCGCTCGCGGTCACCGTGCTGGTCGGCCTGGTGGCCGTGCCGCTCGCGTTCGCCCTGTCAGAGATGTAGAACGTCGGCGACGGCGGCGAGCACCTGGTCGTGCAGGGCCCCGTTCGTGACGACCACGCCCTTGTTGTCGGCGAGACCGCGCCCGAGCCCGAAGTCGAGCGGCTTGCCGCGCACGTCGGTGACCTGCCCGCCCGCCTCGAGCACGATCCGGTACCCGGCCGCGTGGTCCCAGATCTTCTCGACGTAGTCGGCGCGGGTCGGCAGGCGGAGGTAGATCGACGCCTCGCCCCGCGCCACCACGCCGTACTTCGCCTGGCTGTCCATCCGGACCGGCGGGTGCCGCAGCCCGAGCTTGTGCGACACGACGGCGCTCTCGGTCTGATCGGTGTGGCCGCTCTCGACGCTCTCGGTCAGCCGCGCGTCGTCGTCCTGGCGGTTCACGAACAGCGGCGTGGCCGGCCCGCCGTCGAGCGGGCGGCAGGTCGCGCCCTCGCCCCGGGTCCCGACGAACAGGCACCCGCGCGGGCCGTCCGGGTTCGCCGGATCGACCGGCAGGTTCGGGCAGCCCATCACCCCGAGGACCACCTCGCCGTCCTCGATCAGCGCGAGCGCGACCGCGTACTGCTCGAGCCGGAGGAACCCCTTGGTGCCGTCGATCGGGTCGAGGGTCCAGTGGACGCCCGACCGCCCGCCGCCGTAGATCCCGGCGTCGATCGCGGCCAGCACGTCCTGCTCGTGCAGATCCGGCAGCACCGTCCGGGTGGCGTCGACCACCTTCTGGGCGAGGGCGGCGTTCGCCGGCTCCCGCAGCGCGGCCGCGTCTTCCTCGCCGACCATCGGGATCCGCGGGAACTCGAGCGCGAGCAGCCGCCCGACGATCGCCTGGGCGCCGTAGTCCGCGACCGTGACCGGCGACTTGTCGCCCTTCTGGAGGGTGGACCCGGCCACCAGCCGCTGCTGCACCGCCTTCGTCAGGCGGCACGCCTTGGTCACCGCATCGATCGCCGCCGTCCGCTCCGACTCGTACGCCATCGTCCCTCCGGGCCCGGCGCCCGAGGTAACCGCCGGGTACGATGCCGGCATGTCTCTGAGCCCCATCGGTCGCGCCGGCGCGGGCGTGTGGTGGATCGCGGTCGGGTGCGGCGGCAGCACGGAGCCGGGCGATCCCGGGGGACCGGGCGATCCCCCGACGACCGTCCCGGTGCCGATCGAGTCGTGCAACGGCCTCGACGACGACGGCGACGGCGCGATCGACGAGGAGCTCCGCCACCGGTACTGGGCGGACGCGGACGGCGATGGGCTCGGCGACCCGGCGGTGTACCGCGACGCGTGCGTGCCGCTCGTCGGGTACACCGACCAGCCCGGCGACTGCGACGACACGGACCCCGCGTGGACCGGCCCGATCGACGAGGCCCGGGTCGTCGACGCGTCGGTCGAGGCGGGGCTCGCGGACCTCGGGCCGAGCTGGACCGGCTACAACCCGTGCATCCACGAGGCGCTCGGGGGCGGGCTCGCCGCCGGGGACATCGACGACGACGGCGACGTGGACCTGTTCTTCCCCCGGATGTACACCCCGAGCCTGCTGGTCCGGAACGACGGGACCGGCCGGTTCACCGTCGACGGGGCGTTCCCGGCGATCGACGGGGCGTGGAGCGGCGCCCAGTTCGTCGACGTCGACGGCGACCGGGACCTCGACCTCGCGGTCAGCCCGATCTCGGCCGACCGGATCGCGCTGTACGTCAACGACGGGACCGGCGGGTTCGTCGAGGACGGCGCCGCCCGCGGGTTCGTCCCCCCGTCCGACGGCGGGTGCGCCGACCAGTTCGGGATCTCCGCCGGGGACGTCGACGGTGACGCCGACCTCGACCTGTTCGTCGCCGGGTGGCAGGAGCGGTTGACCCTCGGGGAGCGCGCCCCGAGC
>JBEBJW010000522.1:0-5611 GCA_040079715.1 Myxococcota bacterium
TCGCCGCGTTCGGCGCCCCGGACCCGAGCGAGGAGGGGCTGCTCAAGGGCAAGCTCGCGTACATGGCCCCCGAGCAGGCCCGCGGGGACGTGGTCGACCGGCGGTCCGACGTGTTCGCGGTCGGGGTGGTGTTGTTCGAGCTGCTGTCCGGCGCGCCGATGTGGGCGGATCGGTCGGATCGCGGGGTGTACGCCGAGGTGATCGCGGGGCTCCTGCCGGACATCCACCAGCGGGCCCCGTCTGCGCCGGAGGGCCTGCGCGAGATCTGCGAGATAGCACTCGCGCGGGATCCGGCGGAGCGGTTCGCCAGCGCCGCGGCGATGCGCCAGGCGCTCGACGAGTGGCTCGACGAGACCGGAGGGCGGCCCAACCCGCGCGCGCTCGGGGAGCGGGTGTCGGAGCTGTTCGCGGCCGATCGGGAGCGGATCAAGGCGCTGATCGCCCAGGGCCGCGCCACCGACGATCCGACCGACGACACGGACCTCAACGGCCCGACGCCGATGCCGCGCGGGCGCTCGCGGGCGACCCCCCGCCCGGCGCTGGTCTCGACTGCGACTCCGATGCCGACGCGGCCGCCGACCTCGATGCGGTGGGTGGTCCCGGTCGGCGGTGCGCTCGGGGCGCTCGCGGCCGGCAGCCTCGCGGCGATCGGGATCGTGGCGGTGGCGGCCGGGTGGTGGCTGTGGGGGCGCCCGCCGGTGGTGCCGATCGACGGCGCGTGCCCGGCGACCGGACGGCCGGTGGTCGAGCTGTCGGGCCAGATCGACGCCGACGCGACCCTCCCGTGCACCCGCGACTACCGGCTGGTCGGGGTGGTGCGGGTCGAGGAGGGCGCCACGCTGACGATCGCGCCGGGGACGGTGATCCGCGGCGCGCCGGGGAGCGTGCTCGCGGTGTCGCGCGGCGGCCGGATCGTGGCCGACGGCACGGCCGAGGCGCCGATCGTGCTCACCAGCGCGGCGCCGAACCCGCGACCCGGCGACTGGGGCGGCCTGGTGGTGCTCGGGCGCGCCCCGACGAACCAGCCGGACCTTCGGTTCAAGGGGCTGGTCCCGGAGGGGGACCCGGTGGGCGGCGACGATCCCTCCGACGACAGCGGCGTGCTGCGGTACCTCCGGATCGCGTACGCCGGGTACGTCGTCGCGCCGAACAACGAGACCAACGGCGTCACGTTCGCCGGCGTCGGATCCGGCACGGTCGTCGACCACGTGGAGGTCCGATCCGGCGCGGACGACTGCTTCGAGTGGTTCGGAGGCACGGTCGACGCGTCGAACCTGGTGTGCATCGACCCGGGCGACGACGGGTACGACATCGAGTGGGGCTACGTCGGCACCCTGTCGTCGATCGTGGTGGTCGACCGGGCGGACGGCTCGCCGGAGCACCACGGGATCGAGGTCGACAACGACGCGACCGCGTTCGCGGCCGAGCCGCGGTCGGCTCCGACCGTCCGCGGAGCGACCCTGTGCGGTCCGGGGTCGGCCGGGGGAGGCTACGGTCTGGTGGTGCGGCGCGGCGCGCTCGGGACCTACGCGGACCTGTGGGTGGACGGGTTCGCCGCGGCGTTCGATCTCCGCGACGGCGGCGGGGCGCCTGCGGTGTCGGCGGTGGTGGTCGCGCCGGGGGTCCCGCTCGGCCCCCGCGAAGATCAGCCGGTCGACGCGCGCTCGGCCGCGGCGGACGACGACGGCGGGTTCGACGAGGCCGCCGGGATCTCGGCCGGGGCGGCGGGTCCCGCGTGTCCGGTCCCGCCGGTGGGGCCGGTGGGCGCGCTGCGGCCGACCGACCGGTGGGACGCCGGGTGGGTCCACTGGGACTGACCCTGGCGCCGCTACGGTCTCGGCAGCGCGATCACGGCCACCGGTCGAGGACATGGAGCACGTGGCCGTCCGGGGTCGTGACCAGCACCCGGTCGCCCTTGCTGTCCACCAGGTACAGCCGATCGCAGGCCGGGCTCACCGCGAGATCCATCAGCTGGACCGGGCGATCCGGGCCCGCGCTCGCCGGAGCGAACTCGCCGAGCCAGGCGCCGTCCACGCCGTACCGCTGGACCCGGTGGTTGCCGTAGTCGGCGATCGCGTACCACTGGTCCGGGCAGACCGCGAGCGCGCTCGGGAACCGCGGCAGGCCGTGGCCGGCGTCGTCCAGCACCAGCTCGCGCTCGTCGCCGCCGGGGCCCACCCGGGTCACCCGGTGCCGGTTCTGCTCGACCACCCACACCGCGTCCCGATCGAGGGTCAACGCCGACGGCGCCGCGTCCGGCCGGGGGATCCCGCCGAACCGCCCGACCCGGCTCCCGTGGGCGTCGATCTCGACCAGCTCGCCGTGGGTGCTGTCCGCCACCACCCAGGTCCCTCGGTCGGTCGGGACCACCGCGTCGACCCACCCGTCGTCCTGGAGCGTGCGGCCGTCGAGCGGCAAGGTCGCGAGCTCGTCGCCGTCGGTGTCGAACCGCTTGATCTCGAACTGGATCTCGCTCTTCAGCGCGTCGGACTCCGGGCGGCGGTTCGCGACCACGACCGTCCCGTCCCGATCGACCACCAGCGCCGTCACGCGCCACAGCTGGTCCTCGCCGATCCCCTGACGCCCGAACGCCCGCCGGAACACGCCGTCCGGCCCGAACACGACGATCCGGTCGTGGTGGAAGTCGCTGACGTACACCGTGCCGTCCGGCCCGATCGCGACCCGATTCGGCCGATCGAGCTCCGACGGGACGGCGGCGCACGCTACCAGGAGGACCGGGATCATCGCCGTTCCACCGTAGCCTGTCGGCGGACCTGGATACAGTGGGGCTCGGATCTCGGAGGTGTCGATTCCCGGTCCGGTCGAAGAGCTCCGCGTCGCTGTGCCCCTGTGGACGAAGCTCGGCGCCCTGTTCGGGGGCGTGTACGGCGTCGCGGTCGCGAGCTACGGCTATTGGGACTGGCAGGAGCTCGTCCGCGAGGAGATCGCCCGCCGCCAGTCCGAGCTCGAGACGCTCGCCCAGGTGATCGCGGGCGGGATCGACGGCGAGGCCCACGCCTCGTTCCGGCTGGAGGCGGATCGCGCCCGGCCGGAGTTCGCCGCGATCGGCGACACGCTCCGGTACACGATCGACCGATCCGACACGATCGACTGGGCGTCGACCTGCACCCGCGACGACCTCGGCCACTGGCAGTACGTGGTCGACGGGTCCCACACCGCGCCGTACCCGGTCGGGTTCCCGATCTTCGACGGGACGTCCGAGCGGGACCTCGCGTTCGAGGGCCGGATCCGGTACGTCGACGCGCTCGAGGACGACAGCGGCACCTGGCACACCGTGTTCGCCCCGATCCGGACCCCGGACGGCGCGGTCGTCGGGCTGGTCGAGCTGGCGAGCGACGCCGACCGCGACGATCTCGTGCTCGCCGGACGGTTCCGCCGGACCGTCGCCCAGTTCGCGACCGCGGTCGGGGGCGGCGCGCTGCTGTCGTTCGCGTTCGGGCGCCTGCTGTCCCGCCACCTCGGGGCCCTGGTCGCCTCCGCCCAACGGGTCGCCGCCGGAGAGCTCGACGCGGCCCGGGTCGAGGTCCGGACCCGGGACGAGATCGGCGTGCTCGCCGCCACGTTCAACCGGATGGTCGACGGGCTGCGCGAGCGCGAGTTCATCCGGGACACGTTCGGCCGGTTCGTCAACCCCGCGGTGGTCGCGCAGATCCTCGAAGACCGGTCGCGGCTCCGGCTCGGGGGCGAGGCGAAGACGGTGACGGTGCTGATGAGCGACCTGCGCGGGTTCACCGCCCTGTCCGAGGAGCTCGGCCCGGAGCGGATGGTCGCCCTGCTGAACCGGTACCTCGCGCGGATGACCGAGGTGGTCGAGGGGCTCGACGGAAACGTGGCGGAGCTGCTCGGCGACGGCCTGGTCGTGTTGTTCGGCGCCCCGGTCAGCCACCCGGACGACGCGCGCCGGGCGGTGGTGTGCGCGGTGACGATGCACCGCGAGCTCGCCGCGTTCAACGCCGCCGAGGGCCGGCGGCTCCAGATGGGGATCGGGATCGACACCGGCGAGGTGGTCGCCGGGAACATCGGGGCCGAGCGCCACATGAAGTACGGGGTCGTCGGGGCCGCGATCAACGTCGCCGCCCGCCTCGAGAGCTTCACCCTCGGCAACCAGGTGCTGATCACCGAGGCGACCCGCGACGCCGCCGGGGCCGGGGCGATCGACACGGATCAGCCGCTCGAGTTCCGGGCGAAGGGGCGCCGCGAGCCGATCCGCGCGTACCCGGTCCGCGGGGTGGGTGCCAATCGGATGCCGGACGACCTCGCTCACGCCCACATCGACGTGTCGCTCCGGGGCACCGTGTGGCGCGTCGACGGCAAGCAGGTCGAGCTGGTGGGCCACCCGGTGACGGTGATCAAGCTCGAGCCCGAGGCGATCACGGTCCGCGGCGGTCCGTCGCTCCGCGAGCGCGACAAGGTCAAGCTCGCGCTCGCCCTCGATCGCACGCCGCTGACCGACCTGTACGGTACGGTGCAGGCCGCGAGCGAGGACCGGGCGCTGGTCCACCTCACGTCGGTCCCGACCGAGGTCCGGGCCGCGATCGAGGCGTACATCGACGAGATGGCCGGCGAAGCGACCGGACCGAGGTTGCCGTGAACGGACGTTGGCTGTGGGCGGTGGCGGTGTCGGCCGGGTGCGATCCGTTCGCGGCGTGGCCCGAGCCGCACGAGGTGTTCCCGTGGGTGTACGCGCCGGAGACGGACCTCGCGGACTACGAGACGGTCCGGGTCGAGACCGAGACCTGGACTCCGCTGGTCGATCTGCCCGAGACGGCGTTGTACGTCCAGAAGTCGCTGTACCACAAGCCGAGCGCCCCGTACGACGAGCGGGTCCACTTCGGGATGTCGCGGCCGGCGATCCCGCCGTTGGCCGCGGGGGACGTCACGCTGTCGTTCGTCGGTGACGTGATGCGGTTCGACGGCGGGTGGTCGACGTTCGCCGACGGGGTGGCGGACCGCCTCGACGGGGCGATCCGCGCCGGCAACCTCGAGACGCCGATCAGCGCGTCGGCGCCGACCGATCCGGACGCGCTGGCCGACCAGTTCGGGCTGTACGCGTTCAACGCGCCGGCGTCGCTGTTGGACGGCCTGCCGCTCGACCTGGTCCAGGTCAACAACAACCACGCGCTCGACGTGGGCGACCTCGGGCTCGAGGAGACGGTCGCGGCGGTGTCCGCGACCGGACGGGTGCCGATCGGGATGGACGCGAACGCAGCGGTGGCCACCGTCGGGGACCTGACCATCGGGTACCTGTCGTACACCTGGGGCCTCAACGTCCAGGAGCCCTCGGCGCACGATCTGCACGTGGTCCCGTTCGGCCACCGGGACGCGCCGATCGACCTCGGTCCCGTCGCGACCCAGGTCGCCGCCCTCCGCGCCGACGGCGTCGGGTTCGTGGTCGTGATGGTCCACTGGGGGTACGAGTTCGAGTACTACCCGGACCCGCAGTTCCTCCAGCACGGCCGGGAGCTCGTCGGGCTCGGGGCGGACCTCGTGGTGGGCTCGGGGCCCCACGCGGTCGAGCCGGCGGAGGTGTGCGAGGTCAACCGGCCGGCGGCGGTCCCGCGGATCGGGCGGTGCGCGGTCCGGACCGACG
>JBEBJW010000523.1:0-5608 GCA_040079715.1 Myxococcota bacterium
TCCCGATCGCGAACCCGCCGTCGATCGCAGCGGTGTGCCGGGACAAGCTGGCGACCCAGCAGGCGATCGGCCGGGCCAGGGCGGGTCGCGCCGCGGTCCGGATGCCGGAGGTCGAGGGGGACCCGGATCGGTTCGCCGACGCGCTCGCCGCCTGGGGGGCCGCGTTCGTCAAGCCGCGGTTCGGGTCGTTCGGCGACGGGGTGTCGCGGGTCGTGGCCGGTGACGCCGTACCGGCCGCGATCGAGGGCCAGCCGGTGATCCTCCAGCGGGCGGTGCCCCCGCCGGTCGGGTGGGCCGGGGTGTGCGTCCGGGTGCTGGTCCAGCGCGAGGCCGACGGGTGGGTCGCCGAGACGGTGGTCCGCCGCAGCCGGACGGACCCGGTGGTCAACGCCGCCCGCGGCGCGGAGGTCGCCGCGGCGGAGGTGCTCGGCGACGGGTTCGACGCGGTGGTGAACGCCGCCCGCGCCGCCGCCACCGCCCTCGCGGCCCTGCCGGACGGCGAGGATCTACTGGAGGTCGGGGTCGACGTGGTGGTGGACGACCGGGGCGCCCCGTGGGTGGTCGAGGTGAACGGGCGCCCGCTCGGTCGGCTCGAGGTGCTCGCGGCCGCCGCGCCGGACCGGTGGGCCGACGCTCACCTCGCGGCGTGCGCGCGACCGCTGCGGTGGCTCGCGCTGCGGCGGCTGGCGGAGCGCCGGCGGTAGGCGACCAGCCCGAGGACCCATCCGCCGCCGACCCAGCTCCCGCCCACGTCGCACTGGCAGCCGGTGGCGGCGGCCTCGGGCAGCGGCTGGCCGTCGCGCGGGTCTGCCGTGCAGGTCGGGTCCGGATCGGTCGGACACGGGTCCGACCCGTCGCACAGCCCGTCGCCGTCGGTGTCGCCGTCAGTGGACGACCCGTCGCAGTCGCACCCGTCCGGGATCCCGTCGCCGTCGGCGTCCTGTCGGTCGTCGGACCCCGGGCACTGGTCGAACCCGTCGCACACGCCGTCGCTGTCGGAGTCGCCGGCCGCGTCGTCCGGGCAGGTGTCGCACCCGTCGGGGATGCCGTCCGCGTCCTGGTCCTCGCTGTCGGGCGAGCCCTCGCACTCGTCGCACGCGTCGGGGACCCCGTCCTGGTCGGTGTCGGTGAGATCGCCGTCACAGTCGTCGCACCCGTTCGGGACTCCGTCGAGGTCGGTGTCGAGGCAGTCGTCCGCGTTCGGGCAGACGTCGGCGCTGTCGCACGCGCAGTCGTCGTCGTCGTTGTCGTCCGGCGGGTCCAGCGGGCAGGTGTCGCAGTCGTCCGGGGTGCCGTCGAGGTCCTGGTCGACCCGATCGTCGCCGTCCGGACAGATGTCGGTCGCGGTCGTCAGCTCGCCGTCGTCGTCGCAGTCGAGGTCCGCGCCGGGCGCGCCGGGCGCCTCCCCTGCCCCGTCGCCGTCGGTGTCGACGTAGCACCACTCGACGCCGTCGCAGTCCTGGTCGATCCCGTCCGCCGGGACCTCGACCGCGCCGACGTGGACGTCGGGGTTCGCGTCGTCGCAGTCGTCGAACAGCGGGCTGTGCCCGTCGCCGTCCTCGTCCTGGAGCGCGCCGAGGTCGGTCCCGTCGGACGCGGCCCCGTGCGCCGGGCTGCCCGCCCCCGGGACGAGGCCCGCCACGTCGCACCCGCCGACCACCGGCGCCACGATCAGCGGGTCCTGGACGAACGAGCTCGGCCCGGGCGCGATCCCCATCGCGCGGTCCACCCCGTTCAGCCAGAACAGATCGAAGTCTTCGACCAGGTCGTGGGACAGCGCGGTGCCGGCGTGGTACGCGACGATCGAGTCGGACAGCGCGCTCGGGGCGAAGAACCCGTCGATCGCCTGGCCGTCGACCCCGCGGTTGGCCGCGATCGTCGCGTGGGTGACGGTGATCGCGGCGCCGGCGCTGATCGCTCCGCCGTCGACCGTCGCCTCGTTGTCGACGAACACGCTGTAGCCGACGGTCAGGCCGCCGGTGGCCGCCACCTGGATCGCGCCGCCGTCGCCGGCCGCGCTGTTGCCGCAGAACACCGAGCTCGCGTAGGAGCCGTCGCCCGCGTCGTGCCGGATCGCGCCGCCGTCGCCCCCGGCCTCGTTCCCGACGAACCAGGTGCCGTCGACCGACAGGAACGGCCCGTTGTGGAACACCGCCCCGCCCTCGAGCCCGCTGTCGTTGCCGTCGAACCGCGACGCGCCGATCGCGGTGGTGGTACCCGCGGTGTAGACCGCGCCGCCCCGCCCGGTCGCGTCGCCACCGTCGAAGGTGCACCCCTCGACGACCAGCACCCCGCCCTCGATCGCGACGAACCCGCCGTCCGCGTCCGAGGTGCTGGCGGAGAACGTGGAGTCGAACAGGAGCACCGCGTTCTCGACCGCGGCGTCGGCGGAGATCGCGCCGCCGTTCGCCGGGCTGTGGGTGGCGACGAAGGTGCAGTCGTTCACCTCGACCTCGGCCCGCTCGACCCGGATCGCGGGTTGAGTGGTCTGCCCGTGGAACGCCAGATCGAACAGCTCGAGCCGCGCCCCGTTGGTCACCCGGAAGAACCCCCGGGTGTCGTGCGTGCCGTGGAGCGTCGGGATCGCCCCGACCGACCGGATGGTCAGGTCCTCGGAGACCGCCACCGCCTCGTCGAACGTCCCGCCGTCGTGGATCTCGATCACGTCACCCGGATCCGCGTCCGACACCGCATCCCCGACGGTGAAATACGGACCCGACACGGCGGAGACCACGAGGGTGGCGGGCCCGGCCGCGAGCGGGAATGGTGGGAACGTCGCCATGGGGCGAGTCTACCAGCCACGGGGTCGAAGATGCGTCGATGGGGATGGTTCGGGATCGCCCTCGGAGCGGCTTGCAACGGTGACAAGACGACCACCGATCCGACCGGGGATGCGGACACCGACACCGACACCGACGCCGACAGCGACACCGACGCGGACACCGACACCGACACCGACGCCGACACCGACCCGGTCCAGGGCGGGTACCTCCGGGTCGCGAACCTGAGCGGCCCGGTCGGCGCGATCGACCTGTACGCCACCGGCAGCGCGAGCCCGATGTTGAGCCTCGACCCGTTCCACGGGACGCCGTGGGGTCCGCTCCCGCTCGGCGACACCACGTTCTCCGCCGTGCCGACCGGCGTCCCCGTGTCGTCGGACTCGGTCGCGGTCCCGTTGACGATCGAGGCAAACGGACGGTACACGATCGTCGCGTACGGGGCGGCGGACGACCTCCGGTTGATCGGCGCCCGCGACCGGATCGACGGCCTCGCCGCCGGCCAGATCCGGTACCTGCTGCTGAACGCGGCGGTCGGGAGCGCCCCGCTCGGGGTGATCGACGCCGCCAGCGGCGAGTCCCTGGCGGCCGACCTCGCGTACGGGGACCAGGCGGTGGTCGACGTGACGGCCGGGGCGCGCGACCTGTGGGTCGACGTGGACGCGGACGGCGCGGGGGACTTTGCGTACACCCTGCCGGACTCGGGCGATCTGCTGGTGGTGCCGGTGTACCTCGCGTACCAGGGTGCCGACCTCGTGCTGTTCGCGTACTCGCCCGGCGGCGTGCTGCTGGTGGACCCGCCGGAGGCGGTGGGCTCCACGACCGGCACCGCGACCGACACCGGACCGTGAACCTCGGATACGATCGGAGTCGATGAACCTCACGAGGCGATCGCTGCTGCTGTCGGGGGCCGCCGCCACCCTGGTCCCGCGCGGATCGGTCCGGGCGGCGGATCCGGCGGCGCCGCGGTTCCTGATCGTCCTGTTCGCGAACGGCGGGTGGGACGTGACGTTCGCGATGGACCCGAAGGACCGGGTCGAGGGCGGGATCGACGGGCCGTGGGTCGATCAGACCGCGAACCCGCTCGACCTCGAGGAGCGCAGGGTCATCCACGGGATTCCGGTCCAGTGCAACGACCTGAAGCGGAAGTCCGTCACCTCGTTCTTCGAGACCTGGGGGCACAAGGCCTGCGTGGTGAACGGCGTGTGGACGGGCTCGATCGTCCACCAGCCGTCGCGGATCCGCCTGCTGACCGGCACCCAGGACGCCCGGTCGCCGGACTTCGCCACGATCGTCGGCGCGGCGAAGGGGGTGTCGGTCGATCTGCCGCTCGGGACCATCGACTTCTCCGGGCTCGGGTACACCGGACCGTTCGCGGCGACGACCGGGCGGATCGGCTACTCGAGCCAGCTCAAGGCGCTGCTGTCCGACCAGACGTTCCGCCCGCCGACCTGGGCCGACTACGCGCTGCCGCTGTACACGCCGAGCTCGACCGAGGAGGAGGCGATCGCCGCCCACCTCGCGGACCGGCTGGCGGCGTTCCGCGCGGCGAACGCGGACGGCGCCCGCAACGACCAGCGGATCGACGACATCGCCGAGTCGTGGGTCCGCCGCGAGCGGCTGCTCGACAAGGCCGACGTGATCGCCGACCGGCTCGAGCTCGGCGGCACCCCGTCGCTCGATCTGCAGGCCGACGTGGCGGTGGACCTGCTGGTCGGCGGGGTCTGCCACACGGTGACGCTGGCCGACACGATCTCCACCTGGGACACCCACGACCTGAACGCGCTCCAGCACGACCAGTACCAGTCGTTCTTCACCAGCCTGAACCGGCTGTGCGCGAACCTCGACGCGCAGGGGATCCTCGACGACACGCTGGTGGTGGTGATGAGCGAGATGACCCGGACCCCGAAGCGGAACTGGAAGACCGGCAAGGACCACTGGGCGCACACCTCTCAGCTGTGGGTGGGCGGCGGCGTGCCCGGCGGGCGGGTGTTCGGCGGGACCACCGACGGGGTCGAGTCGCGGCCGGTGGACCTCGCGACCGGCGCCGTCGACGACGGGTTCGGAGACCTCGCGAAATACGACAACGTCGTCGCCGGGATCCTCGCGCGAATGGGCGTCGATCCGGGTGAGTTCCTGCCGGACGTGGTCCCGCTCCAGCTCGGCTGACCTACCCGTTCGGACAGGTCGACGCGGTTCGGCCGGTCGAACGTCGGCCCTGGTGTGACCAGCGCCGCGGGTGGGTGCAAGTGCACACTTGCAAGGCCCCGGGGGACCATCTTACGCGTCAGCCATGTCGATCGACGACCGGATCCTGGACGCGGCGCTGAAGGTCGTGCAGGACGTGGGCCTGCGCGCCGCGACGACCCGCCGGATCGCCGACGAGGCCGGCGTGAACGAGGTCACCTTGTTCCGCCGGTTCGGGTCGAAGGACCAGCTCCTGACCGACGCGCTCCGCCGGCGCCAGCTCGTGCTCGAGCTGCCGCTCGACCCGGTGGACCCGGCGTCCGAGCTCCGGACGTTCGTGCGGGCCCAGGCCGAGCACCTGACGCGGGTCGGGCCGATGATCCGGTCGACCCTGAACGAGATCGACGCCCACCCGAACCTGTGCGCGGTCGCACACGAGGGGCCCCGCAAGGTCGCGGCCGACCTCGGGAAATACCTCGAGCGGCTGGTCGTACTCGGGCTCGCGGCGCCGGACCTCGATCTGCACGCCGCGGTCACGATGGTCATGGGCTCGGTGTTCACCGAGATCGTCGCCCGGCCGATGATGCCGGCGGATCGCCGCCTCGCGCCCGACGAGGTCGCCGATCGGTACGTGCCGCTGTTCC
>JBEBJW010000524.1:0-5600 GCA_040079715.1 Myxococcota bacterium
CCTTCGAGCTCCTGCCCGCCGAGCCACCGCCGATGCCGAAGATCGGCTATCGGGCGGACACGGCCCCATCAGGCGCGGCCATCCCGAGCGACCCGGTGGCGGCGACGAACGTGCTGTCGGAGCTCGGGCACGAAGGTCTGGCGATCCAGAACGGCTTGCCCGGCGTCATGGTCTACGTGTTCCGCGGCCGCGAGCTCGAGACCTGGCAGGTGCTCGGCGAGATCGCGGTCGGGCTCGACGACCTCGTTCGGGCGGTCTGCGGCCGTGGTGCGGAGCCCGCGGCGGTGGTCACGATGCGGGTCGACCTCTTCGAGTTCAAGGGGACGTTCTACCGAGCGGTGAAGAGCCACGCCGAGGCCCGCGGGAGGCGGTTCGAACGGATCGCTGCGCTGATCTTCGAAGGCACCGACCCGAAGCCAGCGCACATCCAGCTCTTCGGCAGCCAGCCGATCACGGTGACCGGCCAGGAGGGCTGGATCGGCGTCCCGCCCGTGACCGAGCTCGACCTCTTCACGCTTGGCCCGGAGGCCTGACGGCCATGATCTACTCCGCGCTCGGGGGCAACCTGGAAGCGACTGCGGCGTGGTTCCGGGCGCGCGGAGCGGTGGTCGACGTCGGGCCGGGGTGGATGCGGGCCTGGCTGCCGAACTCGCGCCCCGCTCGACCGGAGGCCCCCGAGGCGGACTTGGTCGAGCCCCGGCGCGACCCGCTCAGGTGATCAGTCGATAGCATCGGTCGCTGCCTGGTAGAACGCGCCGATGGACACAGCCTCGCAACCCTCGCGGGAACGATGCCGGACGGCCAGGTCGCGGAGCGGCTGGGTGTCGGTCTGGACCAGGTGAAGGAGTGGCGGCGCGCCAACGGCCGCCGTCGCCTCCGACGACCTATGCCCCCCGAGGAACTCACGAAGCCGAAACCGATGCCGCGATGCGATCCACCCGGCAGCCGTGGCATGTGCCTCGGTCGAAGCGGCGGGGTTCGTCGTGGATGTAGCGTCGACCGGAGCCGAGCAGGCGGTCCGCGAGCAGTTGACGCACCTCTCGTCTGATCGGAGCGCACCATGCGGCGCCGAGTCGATTTCCGAGGCAGGATCGCCGCCATGACAGGCAACCGCCGATTCCTGCGCGCTTCGTTCCACTCCACGCAAGCCCCGAGGCTCGCAGCCGCGATCGGGCTGAACACACCTTGGACTCCCGCATCCCGCACGTCGGACTTCTTCGCCTACTTCGCTGACTCGGACCGGCTCGCAGTGGTGGCCGGTCCTCACGAGCAGCCCGTCGACGTGGACAAGGCGCTCGCCTACGGGCTGTCGTACTCGGGAGACCGCGACCTCTTGCTGCTGCTCCCGGCGGGAGCCTGCTGGCCCACCCTCGCACGGGTCGCGTTCACGGACGTCCCGATCCGCGTGTTCGAGCACGATGAGGCCGGGGTCCGCCCCCTTGTCGTTCCGTCGCGGCGCGCGGTGCTCGACGGCATGCGGACCGGCCTCGTCACCGCGGTGCACGAGCTCGCCGCCCGGGCTCTGTGGGTCGCTGGCCTGGTCGCATGGGCAGACGCCCACCCCGAGCTGAACGGCGCCCATCGGCAGAGCTACCTCTCGTGGCACTGCCGTGGTCGGCAGGTGCTACGGGTGCAGAAGGTCGGCGGTGGCCTCCAGGTCGTTGGTGGCGTTCAGGAGAGCGGCAGTCGGAACCGGCTCGGCACGGCCGTAGTCCTAGCAGTCGGCGGCGCGATCGCCGACGCTGATCTCGTCGCCCTTCGGGCCGCAGTCGACGATGCCGTCGAGGCCCGGCTCCGAGGTGTAGACCGCCTCCCAGACGAGCACTGGCTCCAGGCCGTCCTCGGAGCGGATCCCGAGCGTCTCGGGCTGTCCCGGGTCCGACGCGAGCGTCCCGCCTTCCGCCCTGGCCATCCCGAGTCGAGACCGACTTGATCGGAGTCGATGGCCGAGGCAGTGTCCACCTCGTCGAGACCAAGCTCGGCGGCGACGAGATGCTGGTGCTCCAAGGGCTGGACTACTGGGTCTGGGCCGAGGCGAACCGGGCCGAGCTGACCCAGCTCCTCGACGCGCCGGCCGATGCGCCGTTCCAGATCGACTTCGTGGTCGCTGCCGACAAGGGCGTCGCCATCGGCACGCACTCCGCCTCGCAGGCTGAGGCTCTCGCCGGCGAGATCGGCTGGCGGTTCCGCGAGGTGGTGGCCTGGTTCGGGGGCGAGCCCAAGGTCCGGGAGTTCCGGCGCCGGACCGTCGCACCCGCGGACAGATCTGCGCCGCCGGCGAGGCACACGCCGCCGCGGTTCGCGCACCAGCTCCAGCCGTCACTCACGGCGCAGTTCGCCGACCTCAAGGCGGGTGTGTTCCACCGCGATCCCGTCGACGGCATTCTCCCCGACGCGCGGGCCGCCTACCGCGATCTCGAAGCGCGCGGCCTGCTTCATCGGTTCGTCGGCCACGTCAGGTCGTCCCAGGCGTTCGCGATCAACCTGTTCGGCCCACTCGACGATGCGGCCGTGATCGCGATCCTCGCGGGGCCGTTCGGCCCGATGGGCTCCGTCGAGCGGCCCCTGTTCGAGTTCTCCGACGCGGAGGACCGCCTCCACGAACGTTCGGCGGCTTCCCAGCACACCACCCAGGTCGACGTCGTGCTCACGGGGGTCACCGAAGCCGGGGAGCGGGTCGCTCTGTTCATCGAGGTCAAGCTCTCGGAGATCGACTTCGGCGGCTGCTCGGCCTGGGCCCGAGCGGACAGTGACCAGAGGGCGGTCTGCCTCGGCGCCGGTGCGTTCGGCGGCCGGGCGTCGGAGTGCCTCCAGCTCGCCAACCGAGGGGACCCCGAGCGGCGTCGGTACGACGAGTACATCGGCGACCTGCGCCAGACGCCCCTGCATGCCGGGTGCGTGTTCCGGCTCGGCCTGAACCAGCCGATGCGGAACATCGCGCTGGCGAAGCTGCTCATCGCGGAAAAGACGTTCGATCGCGTGGCGTACGGCCTCTGCGCCCACGACCGGAACGTGGCGATCTGGCGTCGGTGGCGGGAGGCGAAGGCCGTGTTCGGTGAGGGGGATGTTGCGCTGCTGGACGTCCCGGCGTCGTCGATCGTGGGCCGTCACGCCGCCGGGAGTGGGAACCGAGCTGCACTGGCCCTGCGGTTCGCGTTCTCCGGGTGAGCGATCAGGCAGCCTCGACGCCGAACTCACCGAGGGTGCCGACGGGCACCGCCTTCCGCATCCCAGGCCGCAGCCGCAGCGCGAACTCCGCCACGATTCCGCCCCCGGCCCCGGTGACGAACCTCGGCCCCGCAGCCCACCGGGCCGCGATCTCCTCCCCGAGGCGCTCGCGCACCATCTCCGCCGCGGCAGGCGGGACGACGAGCACGAGCAAACCGCGCATATTCCTGAATCCCACCTCGCCGAGCAGCTTCACCGGGAACGAGAGGCCCTCGCCGTCCGGGATCGCGAGCGGGTACACGTCGACCACCCCGCCCGTGCTGACCGTGCGCTGGAACACCCGGTCGCGGAGCAGCGGCGAGAGCAGGTCGGCGAGCGGCACGCCGACGAGGGCCTGCAGGCCGTCGAACTGGAACGGCCCGAGCCGCACCGAGGTCGTCGGGACCGTCAGGTTCACGCGGAGCGCGCTCGGGTCATCGCGAAGCGCCGGGTTCATCGGGCCTCCGGCGGCCACTCGTCCGAATCGATCCGCGGGTCGCGCGGCGGCTCGTCGCCGAGGATGATCTCCGGGACCAGCGGCGCCTGGACCGCCGGCGTGGTGGACTCGCCCGGCTCGGGCGGGAGATCGTCGAGGAGCTCGTCGAGCGTGTCCTTGTCGTCGGCGTCCTCCTCGTCCTCGCCGGGCTGGGCGTCGCCGAGGTCCTCCATCAGCTCGACCAGGTCCTCCTGGCCCTCGCGCATGTCCTCGAGCGCCTTGCGGATCGGGGCGAGGTGCTTGAGGGCGACGAGCGCGCCGAGGTCGAGCCCGAGCAGCAGGGTCTCGATGCGCGAGAGCTTGCCGGTCACGTCTTCGAGAGCCTGCACCTGCCGAAAGGCCAGGTGGGCCTGGTGGAACGCCTGCTCGGCGGGCGACAACTCGGTGAAGTCCTGCATAGCCTCCACGAACTGCTTCTTCGACCGGATGTCGAAGGACTCGGCGTAGAAGGTGCGGGTTGCGCGGGCCCAGATCGGGCCGCTGTCGTTGTTGGTGCGGGGCGGACGAGTAGCGCGGGTCTCCGGCATGGGAGCCTCCTGGTCTTCGGGTGGTGGGTGGTGCCTCGGGTGAGGCGGGTTCAGGCCGCGGCGCTGGCCGGCGGGGTCTGGTTTGCGGCCGGTGGTGGCGTCTTCGCGGCCATCATCAGCAGCTCGGCGAGCTCCTTCCGGGTCTTCTCGTCCTTCAGCAGACGCTTGACCTCGGGGCTCTTCATCGCCTCCATCAGCTCGGGGCTCGCGTTGACGATCTCCGCGAGCTCGACGAGCTCGGGCGCCATGCCGAACTTCGCGGCGGCGACGACGCGGCCGAACGTGCCGAGCTCGGAGATGAACTGCTTGCCGAGCTCCTCGCGGACCTTGGTCTCGCCGTCGTCCTCGCGCCGGCGAACGTCGACCTCGGCGAGTCCGACGCGCATCTTGGTGAGCTCGCCCATCAGCTCCTCCAGGACGCGCTGGAGCCGGAGGATCTGCTGGTTCTGGTTCGAGATCGTGGTGTTCTGGAGCGTCGCGAGGTGCGCATAGCTCTGCTGGAGCAGCCCGATCAGGTGGGTGTAGCCCTCGCCGAGCGCGCGCCAGACGCGGCCCTCGGGGAGGGTCTCGCCGATCGTCGGCTGGGGCGGCACCACGGTGGGCGGCGGGACGGCCACGCCCGGGGTGTCGTCGACCTCGAGGTTGCGGCACACGAACCGCGCGCTGTGGAACTGGCCCTCGCCCTTCGGGCGCCAGAGGCTGGCCTTGAACTTGGCTTCCGCCCGGCCGACCATGTTCGTGGCCACGACGTGGCGCACCCAGCGAGACGCCGCCCGCGCCAGGTCCTCGGACCCCGGGCCGTCGGTCACGTCCGAGAGGTCGCCCAGCTCGCCGCCGTCGTCGGGCTCGTTGTCCGCGAGGAACGGCGCCAGATCGACGCCGTTGAAGTAGACGCGGCCGAGCTGCTCGTTCCGGTTCCGGTCGAGCACCTCGTGCACCGTGAGGTAGCCGAGGTCGTCGCGGTGCTGGTGGACGCGCTGGTCGGTCTCGTCGAGGCCGTCGAACTGGAGGTGGTGGTACATGGGCCGTCCCGGGTTGCGGCTGGCTCACCGCACCCCGAAACAGTACCCCGTGGACCCGCGGAAAGTCGCGTCCTACGGTGTTTAATCCTCCAACCGCGCCGACCGCGGAGGCCCAACCACACCCGCACCGCGTCGACCGCACCGCCGACCGCCGAGAGGCGCCTCCCAACCGCGGAGTCGACCGCGCTGACCCCCTCCTCGACGACGACAACCGCACGCACCGAGATCAACCGCACCTGAACTCGACGCAGCCGCCCGCGTGGTTCAGTCAGGGGACGTGGGGAAGGACGACCCGCACCACCCAGAACAGAACGGGGAGGGCGAGCATCACCACCAGTACCGGTCCCC
>JBEBJW010000525.1:0-5579 GCA_040079715.1 Myxococcota bacterium
GTGCGTGGTCCTGTACGGCGCGTCCGACGCCCGGACCCAGGCCCGCCTCCGCGGCGACGCACCGCACCCCGGCACCCTCGCCGGCTGGAAGGCGCTCCAGGACCTGGTGTTCGGCGCGACCTGCCGAATGGAGACGCTCGCCCGCCACTTCGGCGACGACGCCGCGGCCCCGTGCGGGCGGTGCGACGCCTGCCTCGACCGGGGGCGGGTCACCGACGGGGTCTCCCGCGCCCGCGCCGACGGGGCGCTGGTCGCGAAGGGCAAGAAGTACCCGACGGTGTGGCTGCCGGACAAGCGGGTCCGGCCGGTGCGCGATCCGGCGACGCGGGCGGCGCGGACCCCGGAGGTGGGCCTGCGGGCGGCGCTCCGGGACCTGCGGAAGCGGGAGGCGCGGCGGCGTCGGTGGAAGCCGTACCAGGTGTTCCCGAACACCGCGCTCGACGCGATCGTCGCCACTCGCCCGGACTCGGTCGAGGCGCTGGCGGCGGTCCCCGGGATCGGTCCGGCGCGGATCGAGAAGTTCTCGGCGGTGATCCTCGAGCTCGTGCGGCGGTTCTGAGCCCGACCCGGCGCGTCGGCCCGCGGTTCTGATCCCGGCGTCAGGCCCCGGCGTGCAACGCGTCGATCACCATCCCGGCGGTGATCACCTCCGGGAGCAGGATCGGCTCCCGGGTGCGATCCGCAGGGATGACCAGGTACATCGGGACCCCGGCCCGCCCGTGATCGCGGAGCCAGGTGGTGATCACCTCGTCGCGCCGCGTCCAGTCGGCCTTCAGCGGCACGACCCCGAGCGAGGCCATCGCGTCGCGGACCGACCCCTGCTCGAGCACGGTCCGCTCGTTGACCTTGCACGTCAGGCACCACTCGGCGGTGAAGTCGACGAACACGACCTTGCCGGCCAGCGCGTCGACCCGGGGCTCGGTGAACGGCTGCCACGGGATCCCGTCGGTGAACGACAGCTCGCTCCGGACCACGCCGTCGTCGCAGGCCGCGTCGTCGGCGATCGTCAGGTCGACGAACCGGAGCCCGGCGAGGGCGGCGATCCCGAACGCGACGCCGGCCACGCCGAGCTGCCGCTGGAGCGACTCCGCCAGCCCGCCGTACCGGCCGTACACCCACGCCCCGAACCCGACCGCGAGCAGGAACGCCGAGAACCCGATCGCGCGATCCGGGCCGATCTGGGCCATCAACACGTCGACGAGCCACAGGGTGGTCGCGAGCAGGGTGAACCCGAGCACGTGCTTGAGGGTGTCCATCCACGCGCCGGGGCGGGGGACGAACCGGAACAACGCCGGGACGAACGCGATCAGCAGGAACGGCGCCGCGAGCCCCGCGCCGATCGCGGTGAACACCGCCAGCAGGACCGGGGCCGGCGCGCCGAACGCGTACGCGACCGCGGTGCCGAGGAACGGGGCCGAGCACGGGGTGGCGAGCAGGGTCGCGAACACCCCGGTGAAGAACGAGCCCGCGAGGCCGTCCTTCGACGCCGCGCGATCGGCCGTGTCTGCCCCGACGACCGGGATCTCGAACACCCCGAGCAGCGACAGCCCGAACGCGAACACCACCGTGGTCAGCGCCGCGACGTACGGCGGGTACTGGAACTGGAACCCCCAGTCGACCTGGATCCCGAACGCCGCCCGGAGGACCACGACCAGCAGGGCCAGCGCCCAGAACGACGCGAGGACCCCGCCGCTGTACGCGAGGCCGGTGGCGCGGCGGCGGGCGGCCCCGAGCTCGTTCTGCTCGACGAGGCCGTACAGCTTCAGCGTCAGCACCGGCAGGACGCACGGCATCACGTTCAGGATCAGCCCGCCGACGAACGCGAGCAGCAGGTTCGCGAGCAGCGACACCGAGCCGGCGCCGGCCCCTCCCGGCGCGATCACCGCCGGGACGACCGCGGCGAGCGCCGGATCCGCCAGCGCCACCGCGGACGCCTCGGCCGGCTGCGGCGCCGCGGGGTCCGCCTTCGGGATCGCGCGGAACGCCGCGTGATCGACCGCGGTGACCGGGGCGCCCGCTGCGGCCCACGGGAGCGGGGCGTCGATCTCGGTCCGGAACCACCGGTCGCCGACCTTCAGCTGGACCAGGCCCCCGACGTGGTCTGCGGCGGGGACCGGGTCCGGGGTGTACGCCTCGGCGTCGATCACCACCGCGACGGTGCCGTCCGGTTGCGGCCGGACCGCGACCCCGGTGAGACCCCAGTCGTAGCTCGCGGCGATCGGGGTGAACGTCGGCCACGTGGACGCCGCCACGTCGACGAACGCGCCCGCGACCGGCTTCAGCACGAACGCGACCCGGAACGCGTCGTTCGGGCGGACGGCCGACACCGACACCGCCGACTCCCACGCGAACCCGTCGTCGCCGGCTCCCGCGCCGGTGGCGGGCAGCCGCCCGACCCAGTGGTCGAACAGCGGACCGTACGCGGTGAGCGCCGCCGAGCCGGCCGCGATCTCGAGCGGCAGCTCGAGGTGGGCCGACCCGGGGATGCACGACGTGTTGCACACGAGCCAGCTCACGTCGGCGGCGAGCGTCTGCACGCCGAGGGCGGCCGTGTCCGGGACGGTGAGGACAGCGGGCAGCAGCACCTCGCGGTCGTACCCGAAGCTGACGAGGTCGTCCTGCTCGAACCGCTCGGGCACCGGGAACCCGATCGGCGTGGCGGTGGCGCCGGCGGGGGGGACCCAGGTGACCTCGGTCGGCTGCCCGATGTCGCCCGGCGACTTCCAGTAGGTGTGCCAGCCGGGCTCCTGCGCGAGGTGGATCCCGATCCGGACGGTCGACCCCGGCGCGACCCGCGACTGGTCGGTCAGGAGCCGCGCGAGCACCGGGTGGGGCTTGCCCGCGTGATCCGGGCCCCGCTTCGCCGCCGACGCCGGGACCGCGGACAGGTCGATCGCCGGCCCCGAGGGTTCGGGGGCGAGCCCGTGGACCTGTGTGTCGCTCCCGGCCGCGCCCGCGGCGAGCCACAACCATCCGGTCAGCATCGAGGAACCCCCGTTCGGCGGATTATCCTCCGGCCCCTGCGCGTTCACGTCGCGGTTTGCAACGGGAACGACTTCGGCTCGGTCAGCGGGGACCCCAGACGCCGGTCGATCGCGGCCTTCAGCGCGGCTCGGCGATCGTTCGCCAGGTACACCCGACGGGCGAGGGCGGTGAACGCCGCGTCGAACGACCCGCGCGCCTCGTGGTCCCGGACCGCGTCCTCGACGTCCCACAGCTCGGCGTTGACGTCGACCAGCGCCGGGTGCTCGTCCAGCGACGCCACCTCCGGCAGCCCGGCGGCGGTCCACGCAGCGGCGATCGCGTCCCGCAGCGCTCGGGCCTGGGCGACCCGCGCCGGATCGGACACCCGGGCGCACTTCAGGTCGAGGATCACGATCCGATCGACGATCTCGCCGTACGGCAGGGGTACGAGGACCACGCGCGACTCCAGTCTCCGTCGGTTACCATGCTGAGGTGTGGAGCGACAGCGGATGCTGATGATCGGCCTGCTCGCGTGGACGGGGTTGGCGGGATGCGGGCCGAAGTTCCTCGAGGAAGACCTCGGGGGCGCGCGGCACATCTGGACCCGGACGAACTCGAACCGCCAGGGGACCGAGGTCGTGAAGATCCAGGTCGAAGACGGCGAGACCGCGATGCTGGCGACGGTCCAGGTCGACGCGCCGAACCAGGTCCACTTCCGGGCGGTGCGCGACCCGGCGGACAACGAGGTGTTCCAGGCGTTCGAGTGGAACGAGTCGCCGTACAGCAAGACCAACGGCGGGTTCGTCGCCGGGGTCGCCACGTTGAACTGGCCGATCGTCGGCGATGACCCCGAGCTGTACGGGGGCCGGTGGGAGCTCGAGTTCGGGGTGGTCGACGACACCCAGACCTACATCGGCGCGCCGCTGTACCTCGACGTGCTGCTGAAGCGCGACGCCGCGTTCACCAGCGGCGAGCTCGCGGTGTCGATCGTGTACACCGAGGGCCTCGAGGACGACGCCGAGCTGCGGGACGCGGTCGCCACCGCCCAGGGCCAGTGGCGCGATCTGTACGCCGCGATGGGGATCGACGTCTCGTTCGACAGCTACGCGTTCCCCGACACCGCGCTCGGCCCGCCCGCGTACGGCACCGAGGACGCGTACTTCGACATCTCCGCCGACACCGCCCCCCGGTCGGTCAACCTGGTGATCTCCGACCAGATCGCCGATCTGCCGGACATCTTCGGCATCGCCGGCGACATCCCCGGGCCGCTCGTCCCGACCAGCCGGTCTGCGGTCCAGATCAGCGCGCTGCTGGCGGCCGGCCCGGACGGAAAGTTCGACGCCGAAGACACGCGGCTCCTCGCCGAGACGATGGCCCACGAGGTCGGCCACTACCTCGGGCTGTTCCACCCGGTCGAGGCGACGTGGGACGCGTGGGACGTCCTCGACGACACGCCCGAGTGCGATCAGGACCGCGAGTGCGTGACCGATCTCGGGACGAACCTGATGTTCCCGTACCCGGTGTGCGGCCCCGCGAGCTGCACCCCGCAGTCCGACACCACCGACGAGCAGGCCGCGGTGGCGAATCGCTACACGGGGGTCTGGTAAACCGCCGTCATCTTTTGTTAATGTGCGCCCCGACCCGGTACCCACGTATCCGGAGAGGGGAGGCACAATGCGAGTCCTGGCGACCGTAGTCCTGGCGGCCACGCTGGTTGGCGGCTGCGTTTCGAAGAGCAAGTACGCCGAGCTGGAGACCCAGTACAACACCGCGGTGGCCGACCGTGACGCCGCCAAGGCCGACGCCGAGTCGACCAAGGCCGAGCTCGAGGAGGTCCGGGCGAAGAACCGCAAGCGGGTCGAGAACTTCGCGTCGGTGTACGAGGAGCTGCTGAAGGTCGAGGCGGCCAAGCTCGCCAAGGTGAAGATCGAGGACGGCCGCGCGGTCCTCCAGCTCGACAGCGACGTGCTGTTCGCGTCCGGCTCCGCCACCCTCACCGCGGACGGGCTGAAGACCGTCCAGGAGATCGCGAAGGCGCTGTCCGGCAGCACCGCCGAGTTCCAGGTCGAGGGCCACACCGACAACGACCCGATGAAGAACTCGAAGGAGTTCCCGACCAACTGGCACCTCGGGGCCGACCGGTCGATCAACGTCGTGCTCGAGATGGTCAAGGCCGGGATGCCGGCGGACCGCGTGAGCGCCGCGACGTTCAGCGAGTTCCAGCCGGTGGTCGAGAACACGAGCCCCGACAACAAGAAGCAGAACCGTCGGATCGAGATCGTGTGGATGCCGGAGCTGTCCGAGATGCTCCCGTACAAGCGGATGATGAAGGAGATCAAGGACAAGCAGGCGAGCGCCGCCGAGCCGGCCACCCCGACCCCGACGGACGCGGCGGGCGCGGGCCAGTAGCGGTTCTGCTGCCGCAGGACTCCGGCCGACGGCGGGCAGGGCGCGTGACGAACGCGCATCTGCTGCCGCAGGACGTGGCGGACGGCGGAGCGGGCGCGTGACGACGCGGCATCTGCTGCCGCAGGACTGTGTCGCGGCGGTGGGACTGGACGAGGCGCCCGGGGGCGGGGCGCTGGTGCCGCCCTCCCCCGACCACGGACCTCCGA
>JBEBJW010000526.1:0-5598 GCA_040079715.1 Myxococcota bacterium
CACCGACGCCGATGCCGTCGCTGACCTCGATGACCGCGCCGATGAACCCGCCCCTGGCCCGGGCGGACGGGCTCGTGGCCGGTGGGGCGCCGCCGAAGGGCGGGCGGCTCGCCGACCTGCTCCAGGGCGACGAGAACGAGACGCTGATCCGCAAGCCGCCGCCCGGCGGGTGGGACGACGAGCCGGCGACCCAGCTCCGGTCCCAGCCGTGGGACGAAGCGCAGGCGCAGACCACGCTCCGGAAGGTCGAGGCGGACGAGCCGTCGGAGCCGTCGGAGAAGTCGGCCGAGCGGTCCGACGGTCGACCAGTGACGGGGGCCACCTCCGCGTCGCGTCCGCGGCCGGACGGCGTCCGTTCGGTCGAGCGGTCCGAGCGCTCCTCGTCCGGAGCGGCGATGCGCCGGAAGACCCCGCCGGGGCCTGCCGGGCGCGCGGCCGGGTGGGTCGCGTGGCTGCTGTCGCCGCTGGCGCTGCTGATCGGCGTGGCGCTCGGGGTGCTGATCTCCGCCGCGGCGGCCGGGGTGGTCGCCGGGTACGGGTACGCGGGGCAGACGCCGCCGTCGAACCGCACCCCGACGATCGAGGTGCTCGCCCCGATGGGCACCCAGGTCCTGCTGAACGGCGAGGCGGTCGGCAAGACCGTGCTCGTCGACCCGGACCGGGTGAACAAGCTCGAGGTCACCGTCCGCGGGCACGAGCCGTGGTCGACCGACGTGAAGCTCGGCGCAGGGGAGACGCGGGTGTTCGTCGTGTCTCCGGTCGACGTGAAGCCGAAACCGGCGCCTCGGTAACCTGCAGGTTACGGTTCCGCCGGAGGCGCGATGTCGGGCACACCGTCGGATCCGTGGAAGCTGAACACCCCGCCGGGGACCTCGGCGTTCGAGGCGTACCGCGACGAGGCGGCCGATCCGCCCGCGCTCGTGGTGCAGGTCGGCAAGACCCAGCTCCGGTACCACCTGCGGTGCCTCGAGGACCTGCGGGCGATGCTGCTCGCCCACGGCGACTGGATGCCGCTCGGTGGGGCAGACGAGCAGAAGCCCGCGGCCGAGGGCACGGTCGAGGCGTGGGGTCGGTCCGACGCGAACCCGAACGGCGGGTGGTACGGGTTCAAGAAGGGCCTCCGCGGCCGGTTCGCGGTGTACGTGCCCCCGGTGCTCGAGGCGCTCGGGTGGGCCGAGGTCGAGCACGGCCCGCGGAACAACCGGATGCGCGCGCTCCCCCGCTGAGCCGCCGAAACCGCCGGGCGGATCGGCCGGCGATCGGCTACCTTCCGGGGCGCAGGGCACGTCGCGGGGAGGGGAGTTGGAACAGCCGCTGATCCAGCGGACGCCGTCGTCGGTGGTGGTCGCCGCGGTCAAGCAGCTCCGACCGAAGCAGTGGGCCAAGAACGTGTTCGTGTTGCCGGCCCTGCTGTTCAGCGGCCGGTTCCTCGAGCCCGAGCCCGTGATCCGCGCGCTGATCGCGATGGCGACGTTCTCGCTCCTCGCGTCCGCCGGGTACGTCCTGAACGACTGGCTCGACCGCGAGGCCGATCGCAAGCACCCGAAGAAGCGGTTCCGCCCGATCGCGAGCGGCGCGCTGCCCGAGGGGGCCGCGTGGGCGCTGATGGTCGCGTGCCTCGTCGGCGGGATCGCGCTCGGGCTGTCGCTGTCCCCGCAGTTCCTGACGATCGCGGTCGTGTACCTGGCCACCACGCTGTCGTACAGCTTCTACTTCAAGCACGCGGTGATCCTCGACGTGCTGTTCCTGTCGTCCGGGTTCGTGTGGCGCGTGCTCGGCGGCGCGGTCGCGATCCAGGTGCCGGCGAGCCCGTGGCTGTTCCTGTGCACCGTGTTCGTGGCGCTGTTCTTCGGGTTCAACAAGCGCCGGGCCGAGCTGCTGAACG
The DNA here is from genome assembly GCA_040079715.1 of Myxococcota bacterium. Classification (GTDB taxonomy): domain Bacteria; phylum Myxococcota_A; class UBA796; order UBA796; genus JACKER01. Next base: position 1,886 of record JBEBJW010000526.1, read on the forward strand.
TCGGGGCGCACAGCGGCACCCGGAAGAACCTCGCCGAATACAGCCCGCAGATGCTCGAGCAGTTCCAGGCGATCGTCACCTCGGCCACGATCATCACCTACCTGCTGTACACGGTGATGGGGCCGACCGCGTGGATGACCCTGACGATCCCGCTCGTGCTGTACGGGATCTTCCGCTACATCTACCTGATTGACCGGCACGGCGAAGGCGGCGCCCCGGACGAGACGCTGCTCCGGGATCGGCCGATGCTGATCACCGGGCTGCTGTACGCCGCCGTCACGATCGCGGTGATGGTCGGCAACATGTACCACTGGATGCCGGAGCTGCTGAAGTGAACCTCGACGGCCGGATGATGGACTTCCCGCTCTCGATCACCCACCTGCTCGAGCGCGGCCGCGCGATCTCCGGCGGGGTCGAGGTGGTCACCCGCCGCCCCGACAAGTCGGTGCTCCGCCAGACCTACGCCGACACGTACCGGCGGGCCGAGGCGCTCGGCCGCGGGCTGCACGCGCTCGGGTTGAAGCCCGGGGAGCGGGTCGGCACGCTGTGCTGGAACCACCGGGAGCACCTCGAGGCGTACCTCGGGATCCCCGCCGCCGGGATGGTCGTCCACACGCTGAACCTGCGGCTCCACCCGGACGAGCTCGCGTTCATCGTGAACGACGCGGCGGACGCGGCGGTGATCGTCGATCGGTCGCTGTGGCCGCTGTGGCAGAAGTTCGCCGACCGGGTCCCGTCGGTCCGGCGGGTGATCGTGGTCCGCGACGATCACGGTCCGGTCCCGGACGGTGCGATCGACCACGAGGCCGTCCTCGCCGGCCATCACCCGCTCGCCCGCGGGCCCGGCATGGCCCAGCCGGTCGGCACCCCGTTCGCGTACGGCGACGAGCGGGCCGCGGCGATGATCTGCTACACCTCGGGCACCACCGGCCACCCGAAGGGCGTCGTGTACACCCACCGGTCCACCGTGCTCCACGCGCTCGCCACCGGGATGCGCGACGCGATCGGCATCGGGTGCGACGACGTGGTCCTGCCGGTCGTCCCGATGTTCCACGCGGCGGCGTGGGGGCTCCCGTACGGCGCGTTCGCCACCGGGGCGAAGATCGTGTTCCCCGGCCCGCACCTCGACCCGGTGTCGCTGCTCGACCTGATGGTGTCGGAGAAGGTGACGATCGCCGGCGGCGTCCCCACGATCTGGCTCGGGATCCTCGCCGAGCTCGACAAGGCGCCGGACCGGTGGGACCTGTCCGCGGTCCGCACGATGGTGATCGGCGGCTCGGCCGCGCCGCCGTCGCTGATCAAGGGGTTCCAGGAGCGGCACGGGCTCGAGGTGACCCACGCGTGGGGCATGACCGAGACGAACCCGCTCGGGACGCTGGCCCGGCCCACCCCGGCCGTCCGGGCGCGCGGGGAGGCGGCGGTGTTCGAGGCCCGCGCGTCGCAGGGCACCCCGGTGCCGTTCGTCGAGATCCGGCACGTCGACGACGTGGGCACGGCCCTCCCGTGGGACGGCGAGACGATGGGCGAGCTCGAGGTCCGCGGGCCGTGGGTCGCCGGCAGCTACCTCGGCGATCAGGGGCCGGACCGGTTCACCGCCGACGGGTGGTTCAAGACCGGCGACGTGGTGACGATCGACGCCGACGGCTACGTCCGGATCACCGATCGGTCAAAGGACGTGATCAAGAGCGGAGGCGAGTGGATCAGCTCGGTCGCGCTCGAGAACGCGCTGATGGCCCACCCCGCGGTGCTCGAGGCCGCGGTGTTCGCCGTGCCGCACCCGAAGTGGGACGAGCGCCCCGTCGCCGCGATCGTGGTCAAGGCCGGCCACAGCGTCGACGACGCCGCGCTCCTCGCCCACCTCGACGGCAAGTTCGCGCGGTTCTGGCTGCCCGAGGCGTTCGTGTACCTCGTGCAGATCCCGCGCACCTCGACCGGCAAGTTCCTGAAGTCGGCCCTCCGGTCGGCGCACGCGGGCCTGCTGTCCGGCTGAGGGATCCGGGCGCCCCGGCTCGCAGGCTCGCCGTCGGCCTCCGTCCGGGGTCGTCGCTGCGCTCCTCCGTCCTCGCTCCGCTCGGACCGCGCGCCGCTCCGCTCTGCGCGCCCTCCCGTCCGCCTGGCGCGGGCCGTCCCGGTCCTCGGCTCACCGCGCGGGGCTGCAGCCGCCACCGTCGCAGGTGAACGTCGCGCCCGCGCCGAACCCGCTGAACGTGTCTTGCTGGATCCACACGTCGTTCGGGGTGTTGTCGGTCCCGAGCTCCGGCGTCCCCCAGTCGCTGGCCTCCGAGGTGATCGCGCCGAACCCGGTCGAGGTGTACACCCCGCCGCCGGTCGTCGTCGCGACGTTCTCCTCGATCACCGCCTCGACCAGCTCCAGCCGGTGGTCGTGGCTGGCGTACAGCCCGCCCCCGAGCCCGCCGGTGTTCCCGCGGATCGTGGTGTCGGTGATCGTCAACGTCGCGGAGCCGTCGGCCGAGATCCCGCCGCCGAGCCACGCGTCGTTGTCCTCGATCGTCGAGCCGGTGATCGCCAGCCCGAACCCGGCGAGCCGCATCACCGCGACCCCGCCGCCCATCCCGATCCCGGGGACCGCGCTGTGGTTCCCGGTCACCACGGCGTCGACCAGCGCGCCCTGGTCATCGAGGAACACCCCGCCGCCCGCGGCGAGCGCGATGTTCCCGTCGGCCACGATCCCGGTGGCGTCGGCGAACCACATCGACAGGCCGCCGCCGGTCCCCCCGACGTTCCGCGCGAACGTGCCGCCGACCAGCGTCCCGCGCGACAGCCACGCGCCACCCCCGGCGTTCGCGACGTTCTCCTCGACCGAGGTGCCGTCGAGCACGACGTCGACCTCGTCGCCGAACCACCCGCCGCCCTCGTGGATCGCGACGTTCCGGTACACGACCACGTCGGTGGCGGTGATCGTCCCGGACCGGGCCAGGAACCCGCCGCCGTCCGTCTCGGTGGCCTCGTTCCCGTCGAACCTCGTCGACGCGAGCACCAGATCGAGGCCGCTGCTCCACAGCCCGCCGCCTTCGCCCGCGGTGTTGTCGGCGATCACGCAGTCGGTCACCGTGAGCGACCCTGCGCCCTCGGCGTGGATCCCGCCGCCGGCGGTCCCCGCGCCGTTGCGGATCGTGAGCCCGCGGACGGCCGAGTCGCCGCGCAGGGTCAACGTCGTGCCGGCCCCACCGCCGTCGAGCACGGTCTGGTCAGCGCCCGCGCCGATCACGGTCAACGGGACCCGCGCGGTGAACGTCCCGACGAACGTGCCGGCGCACACCGTGATCACGTCGCCGGCCGACGCCGCGTCGATCGCCGCGCCGAGCGCCGCATACCCCACGTCCCCGATCGCGACCGGGCACGGCGGCGGGGCGGTCCCGGGGTCGTCCGCGCCGGAGTCCTCGCCCGGAGCGGGGTCGCCGCCGGGATCACCGCCGGGGTCCGGTCCGGGGTCCGCGGTCGCGTCGTCGGAGGGGAGGGGGCCGGTCGCGCCGTCGTCGCCCGACGTCGCGCACGCCGTCGCCACCACCGCCACCGCCCCTGCCCACCGACTGGCGCGCATCGTCGACCTCTCGCCCGAGCCATGTCTCGGTTCGGCCGATCGTCACACGCGGCGGTGTACGCCGAGGGTACGCCGGCCAGGATCTGGGCGCCCCGGCTCGCTCCGCTCGCCGTCGGCCTCCGTCCGGGGTCGTCGCTGCGCTCCTCCGTCC
>JBEBJW010000527.1:0-5598 GCA_040079715.1 Myxococcota bacterium
GCCCCAGACCCCGCTCACCTCGGCGCAGCCGACCACGTACCCCCGGCGGACGGAGTGGAGACGCTGGTCGCCGGGATCTGGTCCGTGGTGCTCGGGGTTCAGCGGGTCGGGTCGACCGACGACTTCTTCGCGCTCGGGGGCCACTCGCTCCTCGCCACCCGGGTCGTGTCGCGTCTCGCGGAGCGGTTCGCGGTCCGGATCCCCCTCCGGACGCTGTTCGACACCCCGACCGTCGCCGGTCTCGCCCGGGCCCTGGTCGACCACGAGCCGTCGCCCGGCCACGTCGCCCGGATCGTCGCCGCCGACCACGCTTGCGCCGAGCCCGTCTCCGCGATCCCGCGGCGAACGGACGCCGGTGACGCCCCGCTGTCGTTCGCTCAACAGCGGCTGTGGTTCCTCGACCAGCTGGAGCCCGGGTCCACGGTGTACAACCTGCCGGTGCCGCTGGCCCTCGACGGTCCGTTGGCGCTCGAACCGCTCCGGCAGGCGGTCGAGGCGCTCGTCCACCGCCACGACCAGCTCCGGACCACGATCGACGCCGTCGACGGCGCCCCACGGCAGCGCGTCCACCGGCCGCCGGCGCGGTGGGAGCTGCCGGTGATCGACCTGTCCGGGGAACCCACCCCCGACGACCATGCCCGACGGCTGCTCGAAGCCGAGGTCGAGCGGCCGTTCGACCTCCGGACGGGGCCGCTGTTCCGGTCGACGGTGATTCGGTTGGCGCCGGAGCGCCACTGGCTGGTGCTCGCGATGCACCACATCGTGTCCGACGGCTGGTCGACCACCGTGCTGGCCTCCGAGCTCGGTGAGCTGTACGCGTCGGCCATCGCCGACCGTCCCCCGAACCTGCCTGTGCCGCCGATCGGGTACGCCGACTATGCAGCGTGGCAGCGGGAGCACCTGACGGGGGTCGAGCTCGGACGCCAACAGCAGTACTGGCGGGACCAGCTCCGCGATCCGAACCCGCTCGAGCTGCCGACCGATCGGCCACGCCCGCCGATCCGGACCGCCCGCGCCCACGAGGTGCCGTTCACGATCGACGCTCGGGTGACCGCGGGGGTGCGCGCAGTGTCGCGCGCCCACGGCGCCACTCCGTTCATGACCCTGCTGACCGCGCTGCAGGCCCTGCTGTACCGGTACACCGGCCAGACCGATCCGACCGTCGGGACGGTGATCGCCGGGCGGACCCACGCAGAGCTCGAGGGGATCGTAGGTCTGTTCGTCAACACGCTGGTGATCCGCGGTCGGATCGACGGAGGCTCGGGGTTCGCGTCCGCGCTCGCGGCGACGCGCGAGACCACCCTCGCCGCGTTCGCCCACCAGGACCTCCCGTTCGAGCAGGTGGTGGACCTGGTCGGGGCCCCCCGGGACCTGAGCCGCTCGCCCCTGTTCCAGGTGATGTTCGCGGTCCAGGAGGCCGGGGCGGATCACCTGACCCTCCCGGGGTTGACCGTGGGCCCGGTGCCCCTCGAGGACCGCGGCTCGAAGTTCGATCTCGCGGTCGACCTGACGGACGCCGGCACCGAGCTGACCGGCACGATCCAGTACAACGTCGACCTGTTCGATCGATCGCGGATCGAGCGGATGGCGACCCACCTCGTGCGCCTGCTGGACGCGGCGGTCCACGCGCCGGACCGGCCGATCGACGCGCTCCCGCTCGTCACCCCGGACGAGCGCGACGCGCTGGTGCGCGGGTGGAACGCCGGACCCGGCCTTCCGCCCGGGCCGGTCCTGGTGCACCGGCTGATCGAAGCGCAGGTGGCCCGGAGCCCGCACGCGATCGCGGTCGAGGCGGGCCGAGAGCGATTGACCTATGCGTCGCTCGATCTCCGCGCCGAGGCACTCGCTCACCGGCTCCGCGGGCTCGGGGTCGGTCCGGACGTCCGCGTCGGGCTGTTCCTCGATCGATCGATCCCGCTGGTGGTGGGCCTGCTCGCGACGCTGAAGGCCGGCGGGGCGTACGTACCGTTGGACCCGAGCTATCCGGCCGAGCGGCTCGGATGGATGCTCACCGACTGCGCCGCGGCCGTGGTGCTGACCGACCGCCGTCTCCGGTCTTCGGTACCCACCACTGCAGCGCGGATCGTGGTGCTCGACGCCGCGGCGGTCGCGGACCCGGACCCGACCGTCGACCCGCTCGCCACCCTGCCTCCGCTCGACCCGCAGGTCACCGGCGACGATCTCGCCTACGTGATCTACACCTCCGGTTCGACCGGGCGGCCGAAGGGCGCGATGCTCCCCCACGCCGGCGTGGCCCACTACCTGCGGTGGAGCGCCGCGGCCTATGGTCTGACCGAGGGCGCGGCCTGTCCGGTCCACTCGTCGATCGCGTTCGACCTGACCGTGACGAGCTTGCTCGCCCCGCTGGTGGTGGGGGGCCGGGCGGTCCTGCTGTCGGACGACGACCCCCTCGAGGGCCTCGGGCGCGCGATCCGTGCCGTCGATCGGTTCGGTCTGGTCAAGTTGACCCCGGCGCACCTCCGGTTGCTGACCGGAGCCGTCCCGCCGGAGGTCGCACCCGGACGGGTCGGCGCGTTCGTGATCGGAGGCGAGGAGCTGACCGCCGAAGCGGTCGCGTTCTGGCGGGAGCACGCCCCGACGACCCGGCTGATCAACGAATACGGGCCCACCGAGACCGTGGTCGGGTGCTGCGTGTACGAGGTCGGCCCGACCGACGCCGCGACCGGTCCGCTCCCGATCGGCCGTCCGATCCCGGGCACCGCCCTGTACGTGCTCGACCCGCGGCTCGAGGTCGCTCCGCCGGGGGTGCCGGGGGAGCTGTACATCGCCGGCGCCCAGGTCGGTCGCGGGTACCTCGGTCGCCCGGACCTGACCGCAGCGCGGTTCGTGCCGGACCCGTTCGGCCCGCCGGGCACCCGGATGTACCGGACCGGTGACCTGGTGGTCCACCGAGCCGATGGCGCCCTGCAGTTCGTCGGGCGGATCGACGACCAGATCAAGCTCCGCGGGTACCGGATCGAGCTCGGCGAGATCGAGGCGATCGTCGCCGGCGCGCCAGGCGTGGCGGCGAGCGCGGTGGTGCTCCGCGACGAGCAGCACGGGGGTGCGCGCTCCGGGTCGGCCCCCACGAAGCGCCTCGTGGCGTACGTGGTGTCCGACGGGTCGGGCGTCGATCTCGGCGGGGTGCGGCGCCACGTGGCCGATCGGCTGCCGGAGCACATGGTGCCGTCGGCGTTCGTGACCCTGGACGCGCTGCCGTTGACGGTCAACGGGAAGGTCGACCGGCGGGCGCTGCCGGCCCCGGACCCGCGCGAGGGCCGGATCGCGCCCCGCACCCCGACCGAGGCGCTGCTCGCCGGACTGGTCGGCGCGCTCCTCGGGATCGACGAGGTCGGCGCCGAGGACCAGTTCTTCGCGCTCGGCGGCGACTCGATCCTGTCGATCCAGCTCGTGGCGCGGGCGCGGGCCGCCGGGTTGCGGTTCACCCCGAAGCAGCTGTTCCAGAACCCGACGATCGCGGGGCTGGCGCGGGTCGCGGAGCCGATCGGCGCGATCGTCGCGTCGGCCGAGCTGTCGGACGGCCCGGCCCCGCTGACGCCGATTCAACACGCGTGGTTCGCCCGTCAACGCCCGCTCGACGACGGCTCGGGGCCGGAGCCGCGCGATCGCGGGCACTACAACCAGGCCGTGTCGCTCGAGGCCCCGGACCTGCCGATCGCGCAGCTCCGGGAGGCCTTGGGTGCCGTCGTCGGGCACCACGACGCGCTGCGGCTCCGGTTCACCCGCGACGCCGACGGGCAGTGGCGTCAGACCCATGGGCCCGTCGCGGATGCCTGGCGCCTCGACGTGCTCGACGACGATCGGGAGCTCGCGGCGAGCCTCGAGGCGCTCCAGGCCGGGCTCGATCCGGTCCGGGGGCCGAACCTGCGGACGGCGCTCGTCCGGTCGGGCCACGGTGGGCGGGGCCGGCTGGTGATCGCGATCCATCACCTGGTGGTCGACGCCGTGTCGTGGCGGGTGCTGCTCGAGGACCTGAGCGCGGCGTTCGGGCAGGTCGCCCGTGGGGCCGCGGTGTCGCTGCCGCCCCGGACCACCTCGTTCCACCAGTGGGCGAGCCGGCTCGCGGCGTACGCGCGGACCGCCGCGGTGGCGTCGGAGCTCGGCTGGTGGCAGGCGGTCGGCGCGGGCCTTCCGTCGCCCTCCGGGTCCCCGGGGCGTGTCGGCGACGAGCGCGAACGGACCGTCTCGCTGACCGTGGACGAGACCACCGCGCTGCTGACCGAGGTCCCAGACGGATACCGGACCCGGATCGACGAGGTGCTGGCGACGGCCCTCGGGATGGCGTTGGCGTCGCTCGGCCGGTCGACGGTGGTGGACCTCGAGGGCCACGGGCGGGAGGACCTGTTCGACGATGTCGACCTGTCGCGGACCGTCGGGTGGTTCACCACGTCGTTTCCGGTCCGGTTGGACGTGGATCCGTCCGACCCGGTCGAGAGCCTGCTCCGGGTCAAGGACCACCTGCGGGCGGTGCCGAACCGCGGGATCGGGTTCGGGTTGGCGGCGGAGCTCGGGGACGAGGCGACGCGGGCGGTGTGGGCGATCCCGGACCGCGAGGTCCTGTTCAACTACCTCGGGCGGATGGACGCCGGGATCGACGGGGACCTCCGCGCCGCGCCCGGACCGGTCGGCCCGACCCGCGATCCGCGGATCCGGCGGACCCACGCGGTGGAGATCGACGCGCAGGTCCTCGGCGGCGTCCTCGAGGCGACGTTCTCGGACACGCCGGACGGGCCGATCGACGCCGAACGGCTCGCCGCGGCGTGGATCCACGCGCTGCGACGCCTGATCGCGGAGACCACCCGACCCGACCGGACCGCGCGGTACAGCCCGTCGGACTTCCCGCTGGCGAGGCTCGATCGGGGCCAGCTCGACCGGCTGCTCGGGGGCCTCCGGGGGGTGGACGACGTGTACCCCGCGACGCCGATCCAGCGTCACATGTGGCTGAGCGCCGCCCTGCGCCCCGGGTCCGGGACCTACGTTCAGCAGACCTGGTTCTCGTTGGACGGCGAGCTCGATTCGCGGGCACTGCGGAGGGCGTGGGACCACGCGGCGGTGACGCTGCCCGCGCTCCGCACGACGATCGCGGTCGTCGACGAGGCGGACGCGGACGCCGGTGCGCCGATCCAGATCGTCCGGCGCCGGGTGGAGATCCCGTGGACCGAGGTCGACGGGTCCGCGATCCCCGACGCGGACTGGGACGAGACGATCGAGCGGTGGAGCGCCGAGGATCGCGCGCTCGGGGTGGGCACCTCCCACCTGCGGCTCGGCGTCCCGCCGGGCGGGCTCGACCCGTCGCAGGCGCCCCTGCTCCGGCTCAGGCTGGTCCGGCGCGGCCCCGGGCGACACTGGCTCCTGTGGACCCATCACCACCTGCTGCTCGACGGCTGGAGCGTCGGCCCCCTGCTCGACCTCGTGTACGCCGCCTACCGGGCCGGAGTCCGCGGAGAGCCGCTGCCGACGGCAGGCGGGCGTCCGTTCCGCGACCACGTCGCCTGGCTGCTCGCGCAGGACCACGAGCGCGCGCGTCGACACTGGGACGCGGCCCTCGCCGGCGCACCCCGCTCCACCCCCATCGGG
>JBEBJW010000528.1:0-5594 GCA_040079715.1 Myxococcota bacterium
GGGTCCGGGTGGGCGAACGCGAGCGCCACCCCGCAGGCGAACCCGCCGAAGTGGCCCCAGTTGTCGACGATCGGCATCACCCACACGAGGCCGATCCCGATCGCGAACGTCAGCACGACCGCGTTCAGCAGCCGGCGCCCGAGCAGATCGACCAGGAACACCCGGACGTTCTCCTCGCCGAACCAGGTGGTGCCGAGCAGCAGGCCGGCGAGGCCCATGATCGCGCCGGACGCACCGACCGAGCCCGAGTACCCGTCGGCGGTGAACTCGGCCGACGCGAGCGCGCTCGCGATGCCGCAGAACACGTAGAACGCCACCATCCGCCGGGTGCCCCACAGGCTCTCGACCAGCGGCCCGAGCTGGAGCAGCGCGAGGCCGTTCAGCACGAGGTGGATCGCGCCGTGGTGGAGGAACATCGGCAGCACGAGGCGCCACAGCTCGCGGTGCTCGACCAGACGATCGACCCTCAGCGCGCCGAGGCGGACCTGGGCGTGCAGATCCGTGCCCCCACCGAACACGTGCTCGAGCAGGAACATCCCGAGCGTGACGGCGGCGAGGCCGAGGGTGCCGGGAAATCGGCGGGCGAGGTCCCGCGCGCGGAGCCGCTGTCTCATCCGGACTCCATACCCTGTGTCGGGGCGCTTTACCGCGGGTCTCCGATGTCGTAGAACAGCCGCGTGCGAACCTCCACCGTCGTCGTGGGCCTGGTGATGGGGGCGATCCTCGCGGGGACGCTCGTGCCGCCGCTGATCGTCGCGTTGCCCGCCCGCTACGTGGACAGCTGGGTCTACGTCTCGTCCGAGGTGTCGCTGCTGGGGCTGGTCGCGGCCCTGATCGTCGCGTGCCTCTCGGGGTTCGCCGCGGCGTCGTTCGAGCCGGACGACGCGGTGCGCACCGGGACGATCTCGGGGCTGCTGTCGGCGGTGGTCGCCGGGGTCGCGGTGGTGCTGCCGGCGGTCGAGGTCGAGGCGTGCGGCGGCCTGCTGTCGCTCGTCCTGTACCAGACCACCTCGGCCGAGGAGCTCCGCGCCGCCACCGCCCACACCCTGGTCACCGCGACCTGGGCCCCGGCGGTGACCGGACTCGGGCTGCTCGCGGTGGGGCCGGCGCTCGGGGCGGTCGGCGGCGTCGTGTTCGACCTGTGGCGCGGGTCGGTCAGCCGCACCACGCCCACCATCCGTCGCTCGTGGACCCCGATCCTCGGGTTGTTCGTGGTGACGATCGCGGTCGGGCTGTCGACGGCGTGGGGCGCGCACGTCGACCTCGCGGTGCTGCCGCGCCTCGGCCACCCGACGACCTGGCCCGAGCGCAACGGTCTGTCCGCGCCGCTGGTGTCGGCGGCCGCGGTGACCTGCGTGCTCGCCGCGTGGGCGATCCGCGACGCGGTGCTGGTGTTCCGCGACGGCCGCCGCTTGTCCGGGCTCCTGTGGGCGATGATGACGCTGTCGCTGCCGACCCTCGCGTTCGGGTTGGGGGTCGCGCTGTACCCGCGGTCGCTGACCACGGTGGGACCGTGGCTCGCGATCGCGTCGCTCGGGATCACCGTCCTCGTCGCGTGGATCGCCGGGCTCCGGTCCGAGTCGACGTTCGAGCCGATCCCGCGCACCGCGGGCGATCTGCTCGGAGAGGCGCTGCTGGTCGGGCTGATCACCGTCGGGACGCTGCTGTACGCCGCCGGCGCGTCGATCGTCGGGAGCTACGTGATCGCGTTCCCGTACGTCCGGGCGCTGCTCAGCGGCGCCGAGCTGGTCGAGGCGCCCCCGGCCCAGCTCGTGATCACCGTGTTCTCGATCCACTGGGGCGCGATCGTCGCGATGGCGGTGGTCGCGGGCCTGTACCTCACGCTGGCCGGGCCGCTGTGGCTGGTGGGTCGGATCGCGCGTCGGTAGTGCCGAACGGGCCGTCCCGGGCCGCCGTGATACGATCGCGCCCGGATGTTGCCCCCTCCCCGCGAGCTGCCCGAGCACGCACCGAGGCTCGCTGACGGCCGATACGTGCTGCTCGCCCGGATCGGTCGCGGCGGGATGGCCGGGGTGTATGCGGCGTGGGACACCGCGATCGAGGAGTGGCGGGCCGTCAAGATCCTGCTCCCGAAGCACGCCCGGGACGGCGGCCTGCGGATGCGGTTCGAGCGCGAGGGGCTGACGATGAAGTCCCTCCAGCACCCGAACCTGGTCCGGGTGTTCGAGGTCGGGCGCGGCGAGAAGCTGCCGTTCCTGGTGATGGAGCTGATCAACGCGGGCTCGCTGTACCGGTGGACCAAGACGTACGGCGCGATGCCGGCGCGGATGGCGATCGAGGCCACGGTCCAGCTGTGCGCCGGGGTCGGCGCGGTCCACGCCGCCGGGGTCGTCCACCGGGACATCAAGCCGCGGAACGTCCTGATCAACTGGGACGGCGTGCTGAAGCTGACCGACTTCGGGATCGCCCAGCTCGGCGACAGCCAGGAGACGCGCACCGGGCTCGCGATGGGCACCCTCGGGTTCATGTCGCCCGAGCAGCTCCACGACGCGAAGTCGGTCGATCTGCGGGCGGACATCTACGCGATCGGCGCCACCCTGTGGAGCCAGATCACCGCCCGCAAGGCGCGCGACCTGTTCCGGCTCGAAGACACCCCGACCCTGATGGACGGCGTGCCGGACCCGATCCGGCCGGTGCTCCGCCGGTGCCTCGCGTACGAGCGCGACGACCGGTTCCCGAACGCGGCCGAGCTCGGCGACGCGCTGTCGGAGATCCTGCCGTCGCTGCCCGAAGACCCGCCGGACGCGCCGCCGCTCCCGCTCGGGATGGGGTCGCTGTCGGTCAAGAGCAAGCCCGAGAACACGTTCTCCGAGATCCTGACCACGTTGTCGGGCGAGGAAGACCTCGCGTCGATCTCGCGGCCGCCGCCGACGGTCGAGGTCGACCTGGTGCCGCCGTCGTCGGCGCGGACCCCGGTGCCCCGCACGTCGAAGCCTGCTGGGTCCAAGCCTGCTGGGTCCAAGCCTCCTGGGTCGAAGGGGAGCCTGTACGGGTCGTCGTCCGGTGCGCCGTCTGCGCCGTTCACCCCGGCCGGTCGTCCGCCGGTGCCGACGCCGCACACGCCGCGGCCGAGCGTGTCGGAGGGGTCGATCGAGGTCCCCGAGTACATGGTCGGGGTCGAGCAGCCGGTCGACGTCCACCGCCCGGAGACGATCACCTACCGGCCGGACCTCGCCGACGGCCCGGCGGCAGCGGCCCGGTCGACCGCGTGGATCCGCCGGCTGCTGCTCGCGGTGGTCGCGGTCCCGCTGGTGGTCGGCTCGCTGGTGATCGCCGGGTTCGTGCTCACGGCGGCGATCGGCGCGCTCCAGGTGCGGTCCGCGGCGTCGGGCGTGTCGCTCGCCCAGGTGCAGTTGTCGGACAACCTCCACCACGAGGAGGCGCTGGCGAACGAGCTCGAGGTGCTGGGGGCGTCGGTCGATCCGCTGCGCGACGCGTACGCCCGGTGGGAGAAGCAGCCGTCGGAGCCGGGCCGGAGCGACGCCGCGGTCGAGTTCGTGCTGCTCGCCGAGCAGGAGGCCCGGACCCGGGTCGGGCTCGGCCGGCGGGACCACGAGGAGGAGATCGTCCGCCAGCGGCGCGACCGGGTGACCCTCGCCCGGGCCCACCTGATGGGCGCCGAGCACGCGTTCGACGCCGCGGCGGGCACCGCGCAGGGGCGGCTGGCGCGGGCGCTCGGCCTCGCCCCGGGTGAGCCATGACGGGCGAGCCATGACGGGTGAGCCATGACGGGTGCCATGACGGGTGAGCCGTGACGGGCCAGCGGTGACGACGGACCGGCCCGGGGTCACCGATCCGGGGCCGCCGCCCGAGCGCGGGCTGGTGGTCCGCCCGACCCGGTCCGAGCACGGAGGAGACGGGTTCTATGCCCGGATCCAGCCGCGCCCGCCGCTGCCGTGGGGCTGGTGGGCGGGCGCGATGTCGGCGATCACCGCCGCCGGGGCCGGCCTCGCGTGGGGGTTCGCGACCGACGGATGGCTGCGGGCCGAGATCTTCGCGTCGATCGTCGGGTTCGGGGTGCTGTTGCTCGGGTTCGCGCACGGCGCCGGGTACTTCCCGGTCGAGCTGACGGTCGACGACCTCCAGATCAACGTCGGCGGGGAGCGGTTCGCCCGGTCGTCGGTCACCGATTGCGTCGCCGACGGCACCACCCTCCGGCTGGTCGGCGAGGGCGGGCGGGTGCTGATCGAGCTCGGCGGGGTCGACCCGGACGCCGCCCGGTGGCTGTCGCTCGCGATCCGCGCCTCGTTGTGACCGGAGACGCTACGGACGCGGCGCGCTCACGGCGCCGAGGTCCACCAGGGCGACGCTGGTCGACCGCGAGACCAGCATCCATCCCTCGGTCCCCGACGAGAAGGTGCTCAGGGTGCCGGCACCCGACCACTGCTGCCCCAGCGCGCCGCCGGTGAGGCCGTCGACGCCGCCGTACACGATCACGGTCGCGCCGAACGACCTCGCGACGAAGTCACCGATCCCATCACCGTTGAGATCGAAGCTCATGGGCTGAATGTCCCACAGGTTGGCGGGGAGCGCGCCGAGGTTGGCGGTGCCGACGGCTTCGCCGGTACCCAGTACGGTCAGCGGTCCGGCCCACAGCGCTCCGGGGTCCGAGACCCCGCCCGTGAACTGCAGGAAGTCGGTGACCCCGTCCCCGGTCTGATCGGCGATCGGGTACAGGTAGTCCGACATCCACGCCCGCTGGACCGTGGAATCGGTCGCCGGATCGATCGCCGAGACGGACCGATCCGGGATCGGGATCACCCACAGACTGCAGTCCTCGGCTCCGGCGTAGCCGCCGAGGTAGAGCTCTCGGACCCCGTCCCCGGTGACGTCGGGCCACACGAGGGGCGGGTCGACGGTCCAGTCGTCGACCGGGAGCTCACCACCGCAGCTCGGCTCCACCACCAGGTCCGGCGCGCCCGACCACCGCGACGACGGCCCGTACCGCACCTCCAGCCGCGGCTCAGGCACCCCCCCGGGCGCGCCGTGGGACGTCAGATCGAGGATGCCGTCTCCGTCGAGGTCGAGCAGGTATCCGCCCCAGGCGCGGGCCGCGCTCACGTCGATGGCGCCAGCGAACGGTCCCTCGACCAGGACGTTGGGGCCGTAGACGTCGGGCACCTCGAGATCCGGGACCCCGTCGCCGGTCGCGTCCCCGACGGTCGTGGGCGCGGCGAGCGCGTGGGTCAGCGTCGCGGCCTCGTCGCCCGGGAGGGTGAGGCTCCGGTCGAGCGGACCCGACACCAGCAACGTCCGGCAGACGTCAGCGACGTCACACACCATCACCACCGCGCCGGGCTCGCCATCCGCGCCGAGGTTCGGCAGCGGCCTCGCGTACGAGAACGTCCAACCCGGCGCGGGGTACCACTGGAGCGGCGAGTCGAACGGGTCCGCCGGAGCGACCACCGCGGCGTGGTTCGGCACCGCGTGGGGCGAGTCCCGCACGTCCTGCGCGCAGCCGACGCCGAGGAGCGAGATTCCAGCCCAGACGGGGAATCCAGCCCCGAGCGGTCGAGCGGGGAATCCAGCCCCGAGCGGTCGAGCGGGGAAGCCAGCCCCGAGCGGTCGAGCGG
>JBEBJW010000529.1:0-5594 GCA_040079715.1 Myxococcota bacterium
CGCACAGCTCCCCGAGGGTCGACGAGCCCGCCCGCGCCACCACCAGGTCCGCCATCGCGTACGCGTCCGCCATCCGGTCCTCGTAGTCTCGGAGCGCCACCCCGGGCGGCGGCTCGCCGAGCGCGGCCTTCACCTCGGCGTGGTACCGCGGTCCGCACAGGTGGAGGACCTGGTAGGCCCGGTTCGGCGACTTCGCACACGCGACGGCGAGCTCGTTCAGCCGGAGCGCCCCGAGCGAGCCCCCGACGAACAGCACCGTGGTCTTCGTGGGATCGAGGCCGTACTTCGCCGCGGCGGCCGCCCGGTCGCCGTCGAGGATCTTCGGGTTGATCGGCACGCCCACGAGGTGTTTCTCGGCCTTGCCGGGGATCCGGGTCCGGGTGCGCTCGTACGTGAGCAGGATCACGTCGGCGACCCGCGCGCACAGCTGGTTCGCGAGGCCGGGCACCACGTTCGCCTCGTGGATCGCGCTGCCCCGCCCGAGGGTCCACGCGGCCAGCACCGGCGGCGCGCTGATGTACCCGCCGACCCCGAGGACCGCGTCGACGTGGTCCTCCCGCAGCGGCGCGCGGGACGCCCACACCGCGCGGACCAGGCCGAGCGCGAACCGGATCTTGCCGATCAGGCCGCCGCGCGGGTACTGCATCGCCCGCACCGGCCGGAACGTGTAGCCGCGCTGCGGGGCGATCCGCCCCTCGATCCGGTCTGGATCGCCGTAGTACAGGACGGTGTGGCCGCGCTCGATCAGCGCGTCGCCGATCGCGATCGCCGGGTACACGTGGCCTCCGGTCCCTCCGCCTGCGAGCACGATCGTCGCCACCTGCGCGCCTCCGTCGTCGACTGCTGTGTGGCCCACCTTACGACGCGATGCCCGCCGCGGTCATCCCACACGGGTTTCGTTCGGTGTCGACCGGTGCCAACGGTCACTCCTCGTCGAGGTACCCGAGGCGCTCCAGCCGCTCGAGCTCGGCCGGAGGGACCTCGGTGGTACCGCCGGTCCCGAGCGCCGCGCCCCGCGCCCGCTGCGCGTCGGCCACCGCGGTCGCCCACCGCGCGAGCACCGCCCGGTGCACCGGCAGCAGGTCGCCGAGATCCGCGAGCTCGTGCGGATCCGTCGTGAGGTCGTACAGCCGGTCCGTCCCGTCGACGTCGAGGTACCGCCAGCCCCCGACCGTCAGCGACGACTGCTCGGTCCCGAGCGCCTCCTGGCGGAGCGACGACAGCCCGAGCGACGGCCCGATCGACCCGCGCGTGCCCACGGCCCGGCCGGACGCCACGGTGACGAACCGGTCGTACAGCGACCGATCGAGCTCGGCGAGCACCGTCGGCATCACGTCGACCATCGCGATCGGCGCGTCGACCCGCTCCCCGCCGGACCGCCACGGGACGTGGACCACCAGCGGGACCTGGAGCTGCTCGCGCCAGACGTGCCCGTGGCCGGCGACCTGGTGCTGGCCGAGGCCCTCGCCGTGGTCGCCCACCACCACCACCACCGTCCGGTCGGCGACCCCGCGCTGCGCCACCGCTGCGAGCAGCCGCCCGAGCTGATCGTCGACGTACGCCAGCTCCCCGTCGTATCCGTCGTGCGCCGGGATCGGATCGAGCTCGGCGCCCCCGCTCCGCGACGCGACCGTCGGGATCCGGCGCTCGTCCATCCAGGCGCGCAGGCGATCGTCGGCGGTGAACGTCGCGTACGCCGGCGGCGGAGCGAACGGCCCGTGCGCGTCGTAGTAGTGGACCCACGCGAAGAACGGCGATCGGCCGTACCGCTCGAGCCACGCGATCGCGGCGTCGGTGGTGTGCCGGGCGTGGCGGACGTTCCGATCCGACTGGTCGAACGTCGCGAACCCGCGCTCGATCCCCGTCCCGGACTTCAGCGGGGTCGCCGACACGAACGCCGCCGTCAGGTACCCGGCGGCGCGGAACAGCTCCGCGACCGGCACCAGCCGATCCGACGGCAGGGTCCGCCGGCCGCCGTGCTGGACGTTCGCGAGGACGCCGTGCTCGAGCGGCCATACTCCGGTCATCAGCGAGGTGTGGGACGGCAACGTCGTCGCCATCGGGGCCCACGCCGCGGTGTACACCGTCGATCGCGCCGCGAGCGCGTCGAGCGCCGGGGTGGTGTCGCGGAGGTAGCCGTACGGCCCCAGGTGGTCGGCTCGGGTCGTGTCGAGCGTGACCAGCAGCAGGTTCGGGACCTCCGGCCGCTTCGGCAGCCACAACGCCACGACCAACGCCGTGGCCGCGGCGATCGCGAACAGGAGCTCCAGCCGGCGGGTCCAGGTCCTCACCGGCCCGACGTATCGCGCCGCCGGTCGACGCTGTACGCTGCCCGGATGCCCGACCCCGACGTGACCGCCCTGTCCGCTGCCCTCGACGCTCTCGACGACGCCGTCCGCGCCCGGAAGGCCCGCCTCGCCGCCGCCGGGGAGTGGTTCGCGTGCGACACCACCCGCGACGGACCGGCCGACGCCGACGCGCTCGCGGCGCTGGCCGTTGCGGTGGGCCCCCTGCCCGCCGCGTACCGTGACCTGCTGGCCCTGACCGACGGGTACCACGACGGCCTCGACGACCCGGCGCAGGTCCTCGGGCTGTTCTCGATCGCCGAGGTCCTCGAGCCCGAAGACGACGTGGTCGAGTGGCAGCACGCAGACCCCGACGACGCCGTCGCGACCCGGGCGCGGGCGATCGGGCGGTACCTCGACGTGTTCGTCCTGCTCGACGGGGACCGGCTGGTGACGATCGACTCCGAGCGGGAGCTCGTCCCGTACGACGATCTGACCACGCTGATCCGCGTGCGGACCGCGGCCCTCCTCGCCCTCCGCCCGTAGCGGCGGGCCGATCCCGCGGCTACGTTCGACCGATGGTGCCGCTCTCGCTCGCCCTCGCCGCGTGCACCGACGCGCTGCGTCGACCAGGCCCGGCCTCCGACCGGCTGACCCCGGTCGAGCAGGCGGTGCGCGTGTCGACCGCGATCCGGGGTATCCGCCCGACCCCGGACGAGCTGCGATGGGTCGATGCGGACCCGAACGCGCTCGGGGCGCTGGTCGACGCCTGGCTCCGGTCGCCCGGGTTCGGCGAGACGATCCGGGATCTGCACGCCGAGCAGCTCCGGATCCGGACCGACGTCGACGAGCAGCTCCCGCTCGACGGCCCGCTCGCCGGGTTCGACACCGCGACCGTCCACCGCGGCCTCGCCGAAGCGCCGCTGAAGCTGATCGAGGACGTGGTGACCTCCGGCCGGCCGTACACCGAGATCGTCACCACCGACACGCTCCAGGTGTCGGCGGTGTACGCGATCGTCCACGGGTTGCCGTTCGATCCGGACGGTCCGGACTGGCAGACCGCCCAGTGGGACGACGGGCGGCCGCGGGCGGGGATCCTGTCCGACAGCGAGCTGTGGCGTCGCCACCGGTCCGCCGGGTCGAACTTCCACCGCGGGCGGGCGAACCTGGTGGCGTCGACGTTGCTGTGCGAGGACTTCGCGACCCGCGACGTCCCGGTCGAGGGCGGGATCGACCTGTCGGACGAACTCGCAGTGGCGGAGGCGGTGTCGACCCAGACGACCTGCGTGGCGTGCCATCAGGCGCTCGACCCGCTCGCGGCGTTCTTCTGGGGGTTTCGGCACCAGCTCAACGCGCAGGCGGTCCGGAACAGCTACGAAGCCGGCTGCGCCTACCCGATCGACGACCCGGATCCGCTGCCGGGGCACGGGATCCCGACCGACCTGTGCTACCCGCTGCGGACCTACCAGCCCGAGCTCGAGGACGATTGGGCCGTCTGGGGCCTGCGCCCGCCCGGCTACTACGGGCTCCCCGGGCGGGATCTGGTCGATCTCGGCCGGTACCTCGCCGAGGACGATCGGTTCGCGACCTGCACCGCCAAGCGGTTCTGGAGTTGGTTCGCCGAGGTCCCGGTGTCCGACGTGGATGACGCGTGGGCCGCAACCCTCCGCGACGCGCTGGTCGACGCCGACTGGGACGCGCGCGGGCTGGTGAAGGCGATCGTCACCAGCGACCGGTTCCTGTCCCGCGACGGCGTCGGACCGCTGACCACCCGCCCCGAGCAGCTCGCGCGGACGATCGAGGACCTGACCGGGTTCCGGTGGACCGTCGATCCCGACCGCGGGGCGTGCACCACCGAGTGCTGGCGGGACGTCGACCTCACCGTGTCCGACCGGTACGGGTTCCGCGCGATGGCCGGCGGGATCGACGGGGTGTCGGTCACCCGCCCGACCCGGTCGCCGACCCCGGTCCGGCGGCTGGTGCTCGAGCGGCTGGCGGGGGAGGCTGCGTCCGCGGTGGTCGAGACGGACTTCGCGCTGCCGGCCGCGGATCGACGGCTGCTCGGCGGGGTCGAGCTCGACACCGACGACGATCCGACGCTGCGGGCGGCCCTGGTCGAGCTGCACGCGCGGATCGGCGGCGAGCTCGTCACCCCGAACGGCCCGGTGGTCGACCGGACGCTCCGGCTGCTCCGCGATGCCGACGCCCTGACCGGCGATCGGCGACGGAGCTGGAAGATCGTGCTGACCGCGATGTTGCAGGACTCGCACCTGGAGTTCGAGTGATCCGCCGCCGCGACCTGCTGGTCGGCGCCGCCGCGCTCCCGTTCGCCAGCGTGTTCGGCCGGATCGCGCGGGCCGGGCTCCCCGCGACCACCGCGGGCCACCGGCTGGTGGTGGTGTTCGCGAACGGCGGGTGGGACGTGACGTTCACCCTCGATCCGAAGCTGGGCGAGCCCGAGATCGAAGGGCCGGACGTCGACGAGGACCCCGCGAACCCGGAGGACCGCGAGGCGATCCGGGTGTTCTCGGGGATCCCGATCGCGGTCAACCCGGTCAAGCGCCCGGCGGTCACCGCGTTCTTCGACCGGTGGGCGCCGCGGTCGGTGGTGGTGAACGGGCTGTGGGTCGGTGCGATCGCCCACGACCCGTGCCGGTGGCGGATGCTGACCGGCGCTGCGTCGTCGTCCGGGCCGGACCTGACCGCGATCACCGGCGCCGAGCTCGGGGTCGACCTGCCGCTCGGGGCGCTCGACACGTCCGGCGACGGCCTGTCCGGGTCGCTCGCGGCCAGCGTCGGGACGGTCGGGGCGCGCGGGCAGCTCGAGCTGCTGCTGGATCCCGCGGCGACACCACCCCCACCGGCCGGGGCCCCCCCGCGGGTCGGGTTCGTCCCGACCGAGGCCGAAGCGGCGCTGATCGCGCGGTACACCGCCGAGCGGGCGGACGCGCACCGGGCCGCGTGGGGACCGGCGGGCACCGCGACGTTCGACGCGCTGGCCGAGGCGACGACCCGGGCGGAGCGGCTGGTGGGGTCGCGGGCTGCGCTGATCGACGGGCTCGAGCTCGGGGTCGAGCCGACGCTCGGCGGGCTGATCGACACCACGGTGGCGATGTTGTCGGACCGGCAGTGTCAGGCCGTACTGCTGGACTCGGGGTTCACCTGGGACACCCACGAGGGGAACGCGAGCCAGCACGGGTACTGGAACGGCCTGTTCACCCAGCTGTCGCGCCTCGCGGCGGCGCTCGACCGGGCGGCGCTGCTCGACGACACGCTGGTGGTGGTGGTGTCCGAGATGACGCGGACCCC
>JBEBJW010000530.1:0-5576 GCA_040079715.1 Myxococcota bacterium
ACCCGCACCGGACCGCCGAACTCGACCGACGCCGCCGTGCAACGGCCGCTCGCCGCGACCCCGTCGACCGTCACCGCCGCCACCGCCGCCGCCTCGGGCGGGGTCAGGTCGACGCACACCTCGACCGACAGCACCTGCGGCGCCATCAGGTTCCCGACCGGCTCGAGCGTCGGACCCGTGTGGCCCCCGCACCCGACCAGCGACGCGACCCCTGGAAGGGCGATCAGCACAGCGCGACCGGTCACCGCGCGACGACGGGCCATTCGGACCTCCGGCCGGCCCCGTATCCCGCCGCCCCGAAGCGGACCGGACCTGCCCGGACCACCCGCCGAGGATCCGCGGTGCGGCGGGTCGTCGCACCCGATCGCCCGGGATCGACCGATCGACGTCGGTCGCGCGGTCGGTTCCACGATCCCGATCACCACCACTCCACCCCGACCGTCCGACCGACGTCGACCCGACCACCGAGGCCGGGTTCGTCTGGTCGCTGCCTCGAGGCCCTGACCGACGAGACGCTGCTCACCGATCCGACCCTGTCGGACCCTGGCCCGCGCGGTAGGCTACCCGCGGGTCTCGGCCAGCTTCGCCTCGGCCGCCTTGACCTCCGTCAGGATGAACTCCGGGGTCGCGCTGACCAGCGACAGCTTGCCGGTGCCGAACCCCTGGACCTGGACCACGAAGTCGAGCCGCGAGGCGGCCTTGGTGTCCAGCGTCCGGGCGACCGGGAGCGGCGGGGCCGGCGGGAACGAGATCTCCGACAGCCGCACGTGGACCGACTGACAGTCGTTGAACGCGCGCGACAGCACGTTGAACACCTCGCGCGAGTCCGCCTGGAGCGCGTCCGGCAGGGTCCGGGTCCGCAGCATCTCCGCCACCGCCGACGGCGGCCGCAGCCCGAGCGCCGCCCCCATCGAGGCCGCGAGCGGCAGCTCGCAGAACCCGGCGTACTGCAGGTGGTTCTCGTCGTCGATCCACGTGGTCGACACGCACGGCGTCACCGCCACCACCAGCTTCGGGCCCGGGTTCACCGTCACCGGCACGTTCACCACGTGGCTCAGCAGCTTCGACAGCAGCTTGTGCCCGAAGGTGTTCGGCAACGGGATGTCCGACGCGTCTCCGATCTTGACCGCCAGGTTCGGCTTGATCCCGGCCGCGATCATCGCCGCCCGCATGTCTTCGGCGGTGAATGGCTTGGTCAACACGAAGCTCGCACCGGAGCCTGCCGCCCGCGCCTTCATGCTGGCGGTCGACTCCGAGGTGACGAACCCGAGCGGGACCTTGTTCCCGAGCTCGCGCAGCTTCACCAGCAGGTCGATCCCGTTCATCACCGGCATGTTCCAATCCGACAGCACGAGCCCCGGCTTGTGCGCGGCGATCTTCGCCAGCGCGTCCTGTCCGTTCTCGGCCTCGATGATCGTCTTGAAGTCGTAGCCGGCCTGACGGAGCGTCCGGCGCACGAGCTGACGCATCACGCGGCTGTCGTCGACGAGCATCACGTCCACGGCCACCTCCCTGGTTCTCCTTCGGCCGACGCGCGGCCTGCCTGAGGAGGCGAAACCGGAGTGATCCCGACCCCGCTCAAGGTGCGTTTCCCCACACCCGAAGAGACGGGCAGGAGGCTCGGTGCGGTTCTGCATCTTCTTGTACGAGGAAGGCTTGATCACCGACCAGCAGTGCCTCGAGGTCCTGCGGTCGATCTGTCGGCGGACCCCACCCCTCGGGCGATTGGTGATCAAGGAGAAGCTGCTGTCGGTCCAGCAGCTCCGGATGTTGCTCGCGAAGCAGATGGAGACCTCGGGTCCACTCGGCAAGTTGGCGGTCGAGTGCGGGCTGTTGACCGAGGCGCAGGTCAACCAGTTGATCGAGCGCCAGCGCGTCGAGACCCCGAGCGCGCTCGACGTGGTGCTCGACCTGCGGATGATGGACAGCGACGCGCTGCACGCCGCCCACAAGAAGTTCGTGTCCCTGTTGTCGTAGGAGGACGCTTGTCGGCATTCGCATCCGCCCTGGCCGAGCTGACGACGCTGCTGGTGAGCGCCGACGTCGCCGGCCTCGTGTCCGCCGCCCGGAAGGTCCGGTCCGCGGTGCCTGCGGACAACGAGGACCTCGCGGCGCTGGCCGACGGCGTGGTGGCGGTGCTGGCGACCTACGGGGAGGACATCGATCGGGAGCTGCTGGTCGCCCAGCTCGAGAACGACATCGCCGGGATGTCGATGCTGGCCGCCGCCGGGACCGCCAGCACCGGAGCCTCCGCCGCCCGGGCCGCCCCGGCCGAGGTGCCGCGCGGGCTGCCCGAGTGGGTCGACGCCGCGATGCTGAGCGAGTTCCTCGACGCCCAGCGGCACGGCCTCACCGAGGTCGAGGAGATCCTGCTCGAGGCGGCCTCGGCCGGAGACTCCGAGAAGCTGCGGATCGCGCGGATCCTCCACACCCTGAAGGGCGAGTCGAGCACGGTCGGGTTCTCCGAGCTCGAGGAGCTGTACCACGTCCTCGAGGACCGCCTCGGCGAGGTCCCCGCCCTGACCGCGATCGTCGACGAGGCGCTCGCGGTCAAGGACTGGGTCCTGCTCGCCGTCCCGGCCCTGCTCGCGGGCAACCCGGCGCCGCCCGGCCGGACCGAGCTCCTCGCCCGCCTCCGGGCCGAGCAGCCGGTGGCGGTCAAGCACGAGGCGGCCCGGTCGACCGGACCCGAGGCCAAGACCACGATCCCGTCCGACCCCGAGGTCCTCGCGCTGTTCGGCGAGTTCCACGACGAGGCGATGGAGTCGCTGACCCAGGCCGACGAGATGCTGGTGTCGATCGAGTCCGGGGTGGTCGACGCCCCGACCGTCGACGCGCTGTTCCGGGTGTTCCACACGATCAAGGGCCTCGCCGGGTTCCTCGACCTCGGGGCGATCGGCGCGCTCGCCCACGCTGCCGAGACCCTGCTCGACGACGCGCGGAACGATCTCGCGACCTTGACCGAGGATCGGCTCGATCTCCTGCTCCGCGCGACCACGATGATCCGGAACGTGCTCGAGGCGACCCGGGCCGCGGTCGCGTCCGGCGGCGAGGCGGCGAAGATCGAAGGGTTCGACGTGCTGCTCGACCGGCTCGTCACCGTGCGCAAGCCGAAGGTCCGCGACGTGCCGCGCGAGCTCCCGCCGATGCCGGTCGCGCAGGACGCCGACGGCGACGACGCGGCCGAGCGCCGGGCCGGCACGACCACCGCCAAGGAGACGATCAAGGTCGACCTCGCGCGGGTCGACAGCCTGGTCGAGACGATCGGCGAGCTCGTGATCGTCGACGCGATGGTGATGGGGAGCGCCGATCTGCGGTCCACCGTGTCGCCGCGCACCCGACACCAGCTCGCTCAGCTGTCGAAGATCGTCCGCGATCTGCAGCGGCAGGGCCTCGCGCTCCGGATGGTCCCGCTGCGCGGCGTGTTCCAGAAGATGAGCCGGCTGGTCCGCGACCTGTCGCGCCGCTCCGGCAAGCCGATCCGGCTCGATCTGGCCGGCCAGGACGCCGAGATGGACCGGAGCCTCGCCGAGCGCCTCGGCGACCCGCTGGTCCACATGATGCGGAACGCGGTCGACCACGGGGTCGAGTCGGTCGAGGCGCGCCGGAAAGCCGGCAAGCCGGAGACCGCCACCCTCCGCCTGTCGGCGTACCACGAGGGCGGCAACATCATCATCGAGCTGTCCGACGACGGCAAGGGCCTCGATCGGGACGCGATCCTCCGCAAGGCGACCGAGCGCGGCCTGGTGATGGAGGGGGCGTCGCTGACCGATCGCGAGGTGTACGAGCTGATCTTCGCCCCCGGGTTCTCGACCGCGGTCCAGGTGACCGAGCTGTCCGGCCGCGGGGTCGGGATGGACGTGGTCAAGCGGACGGTGGACGAGCTGCGGGGGCGGATCCAGATCGCGACCGAGCCCGGCCGCGGCACCACGTTCAAGCTGGTGCTCCCGCTGACGCTGGCGATCATCGACGGGATGCTGCTCGTCGCCGGGTCTCGCCGGTACGTGCTGCCGACCCTCGCGATCGTCGAGTCGCTCCAGCCGAGGGCCGAGCAGATCCACCGGTTCGCCGGCGGGGCGCAGGTCCTCGACGTGCGCGGCGAGCAGCTCCCGCTGGTCGACCTCGGGCGGCTGCTCGGGATCGACGCGCTGTCGAGCGTCGACCCGACCCGCGGGTTCGTGGTGGTGGTCGACGGCCTGAACTCGCGGTTCGGGCTGCTGGTCGACGACCTGATCGGACAGCAGCAGGTCGTGATCAAGCACATCGACGCCACCGTGAACCACGCCGGACTGTTCTCCGGAGCGGCGATCCTGTCCGACGGCCACGTCGGGCTGATCCTGAACCCGGCGGCCCTCCGCGCCGACGAACCTCGCATCCCCGCGGCCCGGATGATGCCGGCGCCGACCCCGGAGGCCAAGTGAGCACCGCCGTCCAGCCCGCCAACACAGCGCTCGGTGAACCCGGCCGGTACCTGACGTTCCGCCTCGACCGCGAGGTGTACGGGGTGCCGATCCTGAACGTTCGCGAGATCATCGAGATGCAGGAGATCTCGCCGGTCCCGCGGGCCGCGCCGTCGGTGCGCGGGGTGGTGAACCTCCGCGGCCGGGTGCTGCCGGTGATCGACCCGAAGATCCGGTTCGGCCTCGATCCGGTCGAGCCGAGCGAGCTGACGGTGATCATCGTGCTCCAGCCCGGCGACAGCAAGCCGTTCGGGGTGCTGGTG
This sequence comes from Myxococcota bacterium, assembly GCA_040079715.1. GTDB lineage: Bacteria > Myxococcota_A > UBA796 > UBA796 > JACKER01. The sequence continues at coordinate 4,724 of JBEBJW010000530.1, forward strand.
GACGAGGTGCTCGAGGTCCACCGGTTCGACGCCGACGCGATCACCGACGCCCCCGCCGGCGCGTCGGACCAGCAGGACGCGCTCGCCGCGTTCGGCAAGGTCCGCGACCAGCTCGTGTTCCTGCTCGATCCCACCTCCCTCGGCCCCCAGTGAGGTGAACGATGACCCCTTGGTTGGCAATGACGATCGTGCTGGCGGGCGTCGCCTTCGCGGAGCCCGACCTGGAGACCCCGTCGACCACCTCGAGCGACGCGGACGACGGCGGTGAGGTCGATGGTCCCGACGACGATGCCGCCGCGTTCCTCGACGCGGTGGGCGCGCCGGACGTGGCGGTGACCGAGGGCCGCCGGCCGCTCGGGCTCGAGCTCGGCACCGGCGTCGCGTCTGCGTACGCGTACCGCGGGCTCGACCTGTTCGAAGGGACCGCGACCGACCCGGCGATGCTGGTCGCCCCGCGGCTCGTGCTGTCGCGCGGGGACTGGTCCGGCGGGGTGTTCGCGTCGCTCCAGGCGACCGGCTCCCAGGCGGCGGCGCTGATCCGCGCCGGAGTCGGGCTCGAGCAGAACGCGTTCGTCGGGTACTCGCGGGGGTTGTCGGACCGTGTGTCGGTCGACGCGGCCCTCACCGGCACGTTCTTCCCGTGGGCGACCGCGGCGGACGCCGGCACCCGCCTGCCGGTCGTGGTCGAGCCGCTGGTCACGCTGACCGTCGACGTGGGGATCGAGCTCGCGGCCACCGTGTCGCAGCTCCACGGCATCCAACACGCCCAGATCGAGGGCGACTACACCTACGGTGGCCTCGCGGCGAGCCGGTCGTTCCCCCTCGGCCCGACGGCGTCGGTCGACGTGGGCGG
>JBEBJW010000531.1:0-5572 GCA_040079715.1 Myxococcota bacterium
GACCGCGAGCCCGGTCGCGGCCAGCGCGTCACGGGTGTCGGAGCTCGGCGGGTCGATCGCGCTCGTGCTCGCCGGTGACCTCGCCACCGCGATCGGCGGGCTGCCGTGCGGCGCGGGGGCGCTCCCGGGTTACCCGATCACCGACCTCGCCGCGCTGCGGCGGTGGCGGGAGGGGCCGTGACCGGCTGGGTGATGTTCGGATCGGCGTGGGCGGGCGCCCCTCTCACTCCCGCCAGCCCGGCTGCGCCCGCAGCGGCGATCGAGGTCGAGACGCTGGCGCGATCGCGATGCGGAGCCGGTTGTTCTCGGCCGGTGCGCGGCCGCGGGTCGTGAACTTCTGGGCCACCTGGTGCGGCCCGTGCGTGGCCGAGATCCCGAACCTGGTGGCCTACGCGGCGGCCCACCCGAACGTCGAGGTGGTGATGGTCGATCTCGACCTCCCGAAGCTGCGCGACACCAAGGTCGAGCCGTTCTTGCGGGATCGCGGGGTGGTCGGGATCACCCACCTCCAGCTCGACGGAGACCCCGCGACGCAGATCCGCCAGCTGATCCCCGACTTTCCGGACGCGATCCCGGTCACGCTGCTGATCGACGCCTCCGGCGTGGCGACCCGGCGGTACGACCACGCGCTGACCGAGCTCGACATCGGGACGCTCCCGCGCTGATCGGGCTCCGCCGACCCGCCCGGGTGGTGGAACGGTAGACACCGGGGATTTAAAATCCCTTTCCCGCGAGGGAGTGCGGGTTCGAGTCCCGCCCCGGGCACACGGCGGCGGCGCGTTCCTCGGCCTCGAGCGCGGCGACGAGCGACTTGACCTCGTCCCAGCACGCCTGGCCGAACCGGCGCCCGTCCGGGTAGTCCGCCGGACGGAGGGTCCGACCGATCTTCAGCCGGACGGTCTGGAACGGGTACGCGCCGAACACGCCCGGCGGCAGCACCCGCTCGGTCCCCCACACCGCGCAGCACACGACCGGCAACCCCGCGCGCCAGCAGTCGGTCGGCAGGTTCAGGTACACGCGCGTCCCGAGGGCGCCGGTGCGGGTGCGGGTGCCCTCGGGGAACACCTGGAGGCGGTGGCCGGAGCGGACCAGATCGACGACCTCGCGGCGGGCCCGGGCCCGATCGTGCTTGTCGCTCCGATCGAAGAACACCGCGCCCGCGAGCCACGCGTACAGGCCGATGAACGGCAGGAAGAAGATGATCCCCTTCGACAGGCCGTTCGAGCGGGTGTGGAGCATCAGCAGCACCGGATCGAGCCACGACCGGTGGTTCGACAGGATCAGCGCGCCCTCGTTCGGGGCGAGGTCGATCGTGCCGTCGACGCGATCGTCGACCCACAGCAGGCCGTCGACGATCAGCTTCACGAACCACACCGACGGGATCATCGCCAGGCGCTCCCGGCGACCGCGGCGCAGCACCGCCAGCGGCAGGACCGTGGTGGTGCCCAGCACCGAGCCCACCGCGACCGCGATCCCGAGGACCGCGAGGCCGTACGCCGCCGCGAGGAGCCGACCGATCACGTCCCGCACTCGGAGGACATATCTGCGGGCTTGCCGGGCGGCTCGGGGTTCGGATAGCGGCACGGATGGCAGACGACGGGAAGGGCGGTGGGTCGGGCCGGGTGCTCGAGCCGGTGTTGGGCGACGCGGTGGCGGCGGTGATCCGGCGGCTGGTCCGACGGGGCCGCGCAGAGCTGGGTCGAGCGGCGCGGTCGGGACGATCGCAGCTCGAGCTGCGGCAGGCGCAGAAGGACCTCGACCACTTCTGGGTCCGGCTCGGGAAGACCGCGTTCCGGCTGGTGGAGGCGGGCGAGATCGACCACCCGGCGCTCCGGAAGGCGATCGATCGGATCGACGAGCTGGAGTCGAGGATCGACGGGCTCCGGACGGCGCCGGACGACGGTGACGCTCCCTGACCATTGCCTGCCGGAGCCACCCTCGTTACATGTCGCTCGACCTCGGGGCTGTAGCTCAACTGGGAGAGCGCCAGAATGGCATTCTGGAGGTCGTGGGTTCGAGTCCCATCAGCTCCACCACTTCTTCCTTGCGTTTCGAGCCGCTGACCCGGCTCCGCAATCCGAGATGTACCCAACGTGCCTCCTTCGTTCTGGAGGCCGTGGGTCTCTTGAAACGCCAGGTGGACCCCGGTCTCGTACACCGCGGATGCCGGCGACGATGGCCCGCTCGTTACAGAGGGCCCCGGAGTCAACGCCATGAAGGTCCTCGTCGTCGGCGCCACGGGACTGACCGGAGGTCACGCCGTACGCCTCCTCCTCGCCCGGGGCGACGAGGTCACCGCGTTCGTGCGCGACCCCGCGTCCTGGAGGGAGTCGCACGAACACCTGCGCGTGGCGAAGGGCGAGGCCCGCGACGCAGACTCGCTCGTCGCAGCGGTGAAGGGCCAGGACGCCGTGCTGAGCGCGTTCGGGCCGCGCTCGCTCAAGAAGGACGACCTCCAGGAGGTCTACATGCGCAACCTGCTGGCAGCGATGACCGCGAACGGGCCGAACCTGGCACGTCCCTGAGGACGGCGACCGCTCCGGTCCGCATCTGCGGATGGACCAGACGTGCAACACGACCGGACGCTCGTGTCGGCACCGGTCAATCTCCGGACAGCGCTCCCGTCCAATCCGGAGGCACCACCGCGGGATCGCCGACCTCGGTGCCGTTCGCGACGTCCACGACGTCGGTGGCGTGCCACTCCTGCAGGGTCGCGCCGGTCTGGACGTCGCCGAACACCGCGTCCCACTGGAGCTCCCACCGCTCCGCCTCGTCCTCGTCGAACGCGCCGGGAACCTCGCCGGGCCCGTCGAGCACCACCACGGTCGCGTCGAGCAGCCCGTAGGTGACGTACCCGGGCTCCACCGTGCCGTGGAGCTTCGACAACCCGAACCCGCCGATCTGGTCCACGGTGAGCGTGGCCCCGGCTTCGAGGTGCGCGGTGTAGAACGTCAGCTCGGCGCCCGGCAGCAGGTACGTCGCGACCTCGAGGTCCTCGTCGAAGTCCCGGCTCGGCACGTTCGGGCTCAGCGTCAGCGTGGTCAGGCCCAGATCGTGGAGGCGGAGCCCGAACGATCCCCAGTCGGCCCCGCAGCGCTCCATGAGATCGGCGGTGCCGTCGCCGTCCTCGTCCCACAGCGCGCGCGCGTCCCCCTCGGTGACGTACGACGCGGACCCGCAGTCGACCGCGCAGGCCGCGTACAGCATGGCGAGCAGCACGTCGCCTCCTCCAACTCAGGCTACCCGCCCGCCCCGTACCGCCAGGTGTCAGCCCCGGTACGTCGGACGGACCCGCCATCGTCGACCGGATGCACGCAGCACACCCCGGCATGGCGACACGCGAGTTCGTCCGGCCGGCGGGCGCCGCCACAACTTGGCACCAGCTGGGACTGGATGCGACTGGCTCGCCGATAGAGGTCGGGCGGGAGGTCGCGATGATGATTGCGTGGCTCGCAGGTCTGGCGTTCGGTTCGGGGAGCGACCCGAACGTGTGCGACCTCGGGGGACCGGAGGACGCTGGCCTGATCACCCTGAACGGGACGAACTACCCGACCGTTGGTGCCGCGATCGGGGCCACCCAGAACGGCGACACGGTGTTCGTCTGCCGCGGCACCTACCCCGTGTCTGCGGTGGTGGGGTCGATCACCGTGAAGGCGGTGGACGGGCCGGACCTGACTCGCCTCGACGGCATCGGCCTCCCCGGCATCACGCTCGAGATCGTCGGCGCGGCCGTGATCGACGGGTTCCAGATCGTGGGTGGAGATCCGTTGGAGCCCGCGATCATCGTCCGGAAATCCGCGGAGGCTCAGCTCTGGAACAATCGGGTGTTCGGTAGCAGCGATCGCGGCATCACGGTCGAGAACTTCGCAGACGCGATCCTGTTGGACACGGAGGTGTACGGCAACGCCGGCGGCGGAATCCATGCGTTCGGCCCCGGCCTGTTGGGCCTCTCCGGCAGCCGGGTGTGGGGCAACTTCGCCTACGAGGGCGCCGGGCTGTGGGTGAGCAACGACCGCGTCGTGGTCGGAGGGACGGTGGAGCGAAACTCCGGCGCGCGGGGCGGAGGGGTCTACGCGGCGGACGGCGCGATCCTCCTCGACACCGTGATCACCTCCAACGACGCGAGCGACGGCGGAAACGTGTTCGTCGGCCCCGTAGAGGCGTGGGAGGGCGAGCCGGTCGCGCTGGTCGACTGCGTGGTGCAGTCCGGCTTCGCCGATCGGGGGGGCGGGATCTTCGTGGAGAGCGACACGAACTACGACAAGGAGTTCGACTCTGCGTTCGGGATCGACCTCGAGTCCACCGACGTGGTCGACAATGTCGCCAAGCGTGAGGGCGGAGGGATCTGGCACGGCGGGTGGCGGGTGCTCGGCGACGGGAAGTCCACCGTCAGTCGGAACGATGCCCCGCTCGGCGGAGGGATCTACTTGGCTTCCCTGGACTGGGATGGCGACAGCGCCACGGTCGACAATCTGTCGATCACGGACAACACGGCGGAGAACGGCGGTGGGGTCTACCTTGCCTCGACCAGCGTGAATGCTCCGAGGTACGGTCGATACTACGACCTGCTACGGGACCGGATCATCGGCAATGTCGCGGCGTACGCCGGCGGCGGGGTCGGCATGCCGTTCGTCGGTGACTGGGGTCCGGACTTCCGCTCCTACGCGCTCTTTCAGTTCACCGTGCTGGACGGCAACACGGCGGACCTGGGCGGCGGGCTGTTCGCTGCGAGCCAACACATCAGTCTCGGTGAGGGAGCCGAGATCACCGGCTCGGTCGCGACCATCGGCGGTGGGATGTACCTCGACCGCGATGCGGAGGTCCAGGTGGATGCCTTCGACACCTTCGTGACCCGAGTGGCGTCGAACAAGGCCGACGAAGGCGGAGGCGCAGCCGTGGTGGGAACCGGTGCGACCCTGTCGTCCTACAACAACACGGACTGGGGCACGGGAGACACGGACAACGCCCCCGACGACGTGCGCGCGACCGGGTCGTACATGTACAAGACCGAGTTCTTCTCCTGCACGCCCAGCGGCTGCACCCCCTGATCCGACGCAGACCAGCCACCCGCCGGCCACTCGAACCGCGCGATACAGGATCGGGCGCCCGGTTCGAGGAACACGACCCCGCTCGGATCGCGCGAAGTAGTCTCGGGCGCGCCGCGTAGTCCCCGGCGGAGGTCCGGGCATGAAGCACTCGGGTGCGGCATAGTGGCGCGGCGGATCATCGAGGGCACGTGGGACTGCACGAGCTGCGATCGGGTGGGGATCCTCGGGCGGCACAAGATCTGCCCGTCGTGCGGCAACCCGCGCGAGCAGCGCGAGTCGACGTTCGACTTCGGACAGCGGGCGCCCGAGGTCCGTGACGCCGAGCTGGTCGACCTCGCGCGGGCCGGACGAGATTGGTTCTGCCCTCAGTGCAACACTGGCAACCGCGGGGACGGCGCGGTGTGCAAGCAGTGCGGCGGCGCGCGCGGAGCGGCGATCGGTGCCGCCCGACCGGTGGTCACGCCCCGACGTGATCCGCGCTCGACCGCCGGCATTCGGCGGCTCCTCGCGGTCGCGATGTCGAT
>JBEBJW010000532.1:0-5569 GCA_040079715.1 Myxococcota bacterium
AGTCGTCCCAGCGAGCCGGGACGGCGGCCCGAAGACTCGCGTCAGGAGCGCGTGAACGCTCCCTGAAGGGAGCATTCCCGAGCGCTCCTAGAGCACCGACCGAGTCGTCTCCCGTCGCCCGCTGGGCGGTCTCGTCCGAGGGGCAGGCCGGGCCTCGGTTTCGTACGCGGGGTACGCGCCCTCGGCCCGTCGCGCATGCCTGCGGCATGCCCTCCCGCGCCGCGAACGAGCCTGCCTCAGCGTGCTCGGTCCGACTACCCGATCGGTGCTCTCGCTGGCCTCAGCGGCCGGTCGAGCCGAACCCGCGGTCGCCCCGATCGGTGCCGTCGAGGTCGACCACCACCTGCCACGCCGCCCGGACCACCGGGGCGAGGACGAGCTGGGCGACGCGCTCGCCGCGGGCGATCCGGAACGGCTCCCGCCCGTGGTTGATCAGCGGCACCAGCAGCTCGCCGCGGTAGTCCCAGTCGATCGTCCCCGGGGCGTTCAGCACGGTCACGCCGTGCTTCACCGCGAGCCCGGACCGGGGGCGGATCTGCGCCTCCCACCCGGCGGGCAGCGCGATCGCGATGCCGGTCGGGACCACCGCCCGGTCACCCGGGGCGAGGGTCAGCGGCGCGGCGATCGCGGCGTACAGGTCCGCCCCGGCGGCGCCGGCGGTCTGCCACGCGGGGAGCGGCAATCCCTCCCCGTGGGCCAACACGACCAGCCGAACCGGGACGGCCTCGGTCACGCGCCGATCGAGTCCAGCGCTTCCTTGCGCGACAGCCGGATCTTGCCCGACCGATCGACGTCGATCACCCGCACCAGGACTTCGTCGCCTTCGTGCAGGACGTCGGTGACCTTCTCGACCCGCTCGTGGGCGAGGTGGCTGATGTGGATCAGGCCGTCCGTCCCCGGGAAGATCTCGACGAACGCGCCGAAGTCGACGATCCGCTTCACCACGCCGACGTACAGCGCCCCGATCTCGGCTTCCTGAGTGATCTCACGGATCATCTGGATCGCCTTCTGGGTGTTCTCCTGGTTGGTCGAGGCGACCTCGACCTTGCCGGAGTCGTCGACGGTGATCCGGACCTCGCAGGTGTCCTGGATCGACCGGATCACCTTGCCACCGGGGCCGATCAGATCGCGGATCTTGTCGGACTTGATGTGCAGGGTGGTGATCCGCGGCGCGAACGGCGACAGCTCGGTGCGCGGGGCGGAGATCGTCTTCGCCATCTCGTCCAGGATGTGGACCCGACCCTGGCGGGCCTGCTCGAGCGCCACCGACATGATCTCGCGGTTGATCCCCTGGATCTTCACGTCCATCTGGAACGCGGTGATCCCGGTCCGGGTGCCGGTGACCTTGAAGTCCATGTCGCCGAGGTGGTCCTCGTCGCCGAGGATGTCGGACAGCACGGCGAACGCGTCGCCTTCCTTGACCAGGCCCATCGCGATCCCGGCGACCGGCGCCTTGATCGGCACGCCGGCGTCGAGCAGCGCGAGGGTCGAGCCGCAGACCGTCGCCATCGACGACGAGCCGTTCGACTCGAGGACCTCGGACGTCGACCGGAGCACGTACGGGAACTGCTCGCGCTTCGGCAGGACGGCCTCGAGGGCCCGGCGGGCGAGCGCCCCGTGACCGACTTCCCGCCGCTTCGGCGCGCGCAGCTGGCGGGCCTCGCCGGTGCAGAACGGCTGGAAGTTGTACGACAGCATCCAGGTGCGGTCGGACTTGCCGTACGGCATGTCCATCCGCTGGGCGTCCATGTCGGTCCCGAGGGCGATCGTCACGAACGCCTGGGTCTCACCGCGGGTGAAGTACGCCGAGCCGTGCGACCGCGGCGACACGCCGACCTCGCACCAGATCGGGCGGATCCCGTCGGGGGCGCGGCCGTCGAGGCGCTTGCGGTCGGTGATCACCGTCTCGCGCATGATCTTCTTGGTGAGCTTCTCCCACGCCTCCTTGGCCACCGCGGTCTTCGCCTTGGTGGTGTCGGCGTCCTCCCCGTCGACCAGCTTCGCGATCACCGCGTTGCGTGCGGCCTTCATCGCGGCGCCGCGCTCGTGCTTGCCGGGGGTGGCGAGCGCCGCCATCAGGGGCTTCTTGCCGTTCTTCGTGACGTACGCGACGATCTTCTCGTCGAGCGTCGGCGGGGGCGCGAGCTCGAGCTTCGGCTCGCCAGCCGCGTCGCGGAGTGACTGGATGCAGTCGACGATCTTCGCGATCTCGCGCTGGGCGAGGTCGAAGCAGTCGAGCATGCTGGTCTCGTCGGCCTCGTCGGCGCCGCCCTCGACCATGATGATCGCGTCGCGGGTGCCGGCGATCACGAGGTTGATGTCGGCCCGCTCGGTGTCGAGGAACGACGGGTTCACCAGCAGCTTGCCGTCGACCCGGCAGACCCGGACCCCGGCCACCGGCTGGGACATCGGAGCGTCCGAGATGTGGAGCGCGGCCGAGGCGCCGCACAGCGACAGCACGTCCGTCTCGTTGTCCCGGTCGTACGACATCGCGGTGGCGATGATCTGCACTTCGTTGTGGAAGTGCTTCGGGAACATCGGGCGGATCGGGCGGTCGATCAGCCGGCTGATCAGCGTCTCGCGCTCGGACGAGCGGCCCTCGCGCTTCATGAACCCGCCGGGGATCGTCCCCGTGGCGCCGTTCCGGTCCTGGTAGTCGACCGTCAGCGGGAAGAAGTCGAACACCATGTCGCTGAGCTGGTTGACCGCGGTGACCAGCACCATCGAGTCACCACACCGGACCACGACCGCGCCCGACGCCTGCTTCGCGAGCTTCCCCGTCTCGAACGACAGGGTCTTTCCGCCGACTTCGACGGAACGAACAACAATATCCAAACCCAAACCAGTCCTCCTGGCCACCACGCGTTGGTGGGGCCGGTTGACCGATTCCGGCTCGACGCCTGCAGCACCGGGGGTTGTCGGCCCCCTCGCAGACCTGCGGAGCCCGAGCGGCGTCGTGGTGACGCTCGGGCTGCGGAGACCTGCGAGGTGCTTCGGTTCCGGGCGGAATCGGTCGGGTGAATCAGCGCGCTCGAAATCCTCGAGGCACGTCTGAACCTTCAAACATCAGGAATGTCCTCCCAATCGCCTTCGACTGGGGTGGACGTTCCGATGTCCGGCGACCGTCGCGCGGCGTCGTCCCCCCTTCAGGGGTGAGCCCATCAGGGAAGGGCCCAGCGTTCTTATCGGCGCAACCCGAGCGCGGCGAGCATGTCCTGGTACCGGCTCTGATCGATGGTCCGCAGGTACTTCAGCAGCTTCCTGCGGTGCCCGACCAGCTTCAGCAACCCGCGACGGGACGCGTGGTCCTTCTCGTGGGTCTTCAGGTGCTCCGTCAACGCCTGGATGCGCGTAGTGAGCAGCGCGATCTGGACATCGGCCGAGCCGGTGTCCGCGTCGGTGCGCTTGAACTTCTGGATGATTTCGCGCTTCGAATCGACAGACATCGCCATTTTCGTAACTCCGAATGCTCGCGGCGGGCGCAGGTGGCGGAGCGTATGGCGCGCTCTGCTGCCGCATCGGCCGTGGTGCCGGGGGATCCCGGCGCGCACCACATGCCCCGGCAAAGCCCCGGCGTCAAGCGTCGACCCGTCGGCCGCTCCGACCCGTCGGCCGCTCAGACCACCCGGAGCACCTTCGGCCCGCGCGCCGTGCTCTCGGCGACCGCCACCAGGTCCGAGCCCTGCACGACCAGGAACCGCCCTCCGAGCGCCACGCCACGCGGCGGCGCGGGGATCGTGGTGCCGGTCCGGACCCGGTTCGCGTCGGCCGGACCCACGTCCGCCAGCGGCAGGTGGGTCAGCGAGCGGAGCTCCGACCGGATCGACGGCGTCAACGCCGCGAGCACCTCGTCCCGTGGGCGCCACTTGATCCGGGTCTCCCCGCGGCGCGCGAGCAGCACCGACCGCCAGTCGTGCCCCTCCTCCGCCGACACGATCGCCGCGATCCGGTCCATCGACACGGCGTCTTCGAGGAAGAACGGACCGCTGCGATCGCGGGTCAGCGCCTCGAGGTGGCCGGCGCTGCCGAGCGCGATCGCGATCTCGTCGGCGAGGACGCGGGCGTAGGTCCCGCGCGAGCAGGTGATCCGGACCCGGAGCGCGCCGTCCGCGTAGTCGAGCAGCTCGACCGCGTGGAGCACGATCGGGCGGGCTGCGGCCTTCACGGTCTCGCCCTTCCGGGCGTACGCGTACATCGGCTTGCCCGCGACCTTCACCGCCGAATAGGCCGGCGGCTCCTGCATCCGGTCGCCCACGAACGTCCGCAGCACCGCCTCGACCTCGGCCCGGTCGGCGGTGGGCAGCGGCGCCTCGCGGATCACGGTGCCGGTGGGGTCGCCGGTGTCGGTGGCCGACCCGAGGCGGATCCGAGCGTCGTACACCTTGATCGACTCGTCGAGGAACTGGATCAGCCGGGTCGACCGGCCGAGCGCGAGCGGCAGCACCCCGGTCGCGAACGGGTCCAGCGTGCCGGTGTGCCCGACCTTCGCGATGCCGGTCACCGCGCGCACCGCGGCCACCACGTCGTGCGACGTGACCCCCGCCGGCTTGTCCACCACCAGGAACCCGGACGTCATTCCTCGCTCCCCTCGCTCTCCGCGCCGTCGACCGCGTCGTCGGCGGGTTCGTCGATCGCGGGCTCCGCGGCACGTCGATCGGCGGCCAACCGGTCGATCAACGACGTGACCCGGAACGCGCGGTCGGTGTGCTCGTCGAACGAGAACACGATCTCCGGGGCGTGCCGCAGCCGGAGCGCGCGCCCGATCGGGCCCCGCAGGCGCCTCGCTGCGTCCGCAAGGCCTTCGGCCAGCTCGTCCGACGGACCGCCCCCGCCCAGCGGCAGGAACGACACCACCGCCCGCGACAGATCGCGGGTGACCTCGATCGCGGTGATCGAGATCGGCCCGACGCGCGGGTCCTTGATCTCGGACCGGAGGCGCTCGGCGAGCTCGCGATGGATCATCTCGGCGACCCGTTCGGGGCGATAGGTGGGCATCGTTCCTCCATCCGGCTCGCCCACGCTCGCCGCGCCCGCGCCGCACGTAACGCCGATCGGTGGCGCCGCAACCAGCGTCCGGTCAGTCCCGGAGCCGATTCCGCAGGTCGTCCCGGTCGGTCGGCACCCCCTCGATCCGCACCCGGTCGAGCGCCAGGACCAGCGCGGCGCGAGCGGCGGGGAGGTCCGGTCCGACCGCGGCGAGCTCGATCAATCGCGGGTCGAACTCCGGGCCGACCTCGGTCCCGACCTCGATCGCGCGCGGCGCGTCGGGGGGTGCGTCGAGTCGGGTGACCACCCCGGGCCCGGTGGCGCGGACCGTCACCGCGACCCCGACCCGCCCGGGGACGGCGGCGTCGGCGTCGGCCCACCCGAGCTCCTGCCGGAGGATCGCCCGATGTTCGGCGTCGACCAGGTCCACGCCCTGGACCCGCTCCACCAGCTCCACCGCCGGCGGGAGGTGCGGTTCGAACCCGAGGAACCACGGACTGCCGTCCGGCGCGAGCCCGAACCGGACCACCCCGACCCCGACCAGCCCGAGCTCGGTCGCCAGCCGGACCGACGGGGCGATCAG
>JBEBJW010000533.1:0-5569 GCA_040079715.1 Myxococcota bacterium
GGTCCGACCGCCGCGTCGCTCGCGCCGGCGCCCGGGCTGCTCGGCTCGGCCGAGGTTCCGCGTGCACCGGCCTCCGACGGACCGACGGGGCGGACCCCTCCGGGTTTGCGCGACCTGGGGCTCTCCGACGGACCTCGACCGGAGGCCGGTGCCGCATCGCTCTCCCCCGCCCTCGCCGCGCTGTCGGCGCTGTCGACCGGGCCGGGCGCGCCGAGTCGCCGGGCGATGCCGACGATCCCGCCGGGCTGGACGCCGCTCGCGCCGGACCGGGCGTTCGACCCGCCGGACACGTTCACCCCCGACCTCGCGCTGACCCCGGAGCCGAGCGAGTTCCGGGTCGCGCCGTGGCACCCGCGCCGCGCCGACGAGGTCCCGCTGGTCGATCCGGTCGAGTCGCTGTTCCCGCCCGACCGGTACGACGACGACGACGACGTCGCGGTCGCGCGCCACCCGTCGCCCCACGACGCGCCGTTGGCACCGGAGGTCCACCCGGAGGTCGCGGACCAGGTCGACCGCGCCGCTCACGCCGACGCCCGCTCGAACCTCGACCACGCGGACCGCGACGGTCACCGAGACCGGGACGCGACCGGCGACGCCCCGACCGACGCGGTCGCGGCCGACACTGTTCCTGCCGGCGACCCCGGTGATCCCGAAGCCACTTCGAGGGATCCCGGGGCGCCGGCACCCGCCGCCGACCTCGATCCGCGCCCGACCCACGCGGGACCCGCGGGACCGCTCGGGCCCGACGCCTCGCCCCGGGCCGTCGCCGAGGCGCGCCGGGCCGAGGCGCCGCCCCCGATCCCCGACGATCCGCTGCCGTCGCCGGCGGTGACGGACCAGGTGCGGATCCGCCTCGACCGGGAGCTGTCGGTCGATGTCCACACCCGCGGCCACCGCGTCGACGTCACCGTTCGCGGGACCGATCCCGCGGTCGAGCCGCTGAAGGGGATCGGCCCCGAGCTCGACGCCAGTCTGGTCGCCAGCGGGTTCAGCCTCGGGTCGTTCTCGGCCCGCGGCGACCAGGCTCCGCCCCAGCCGGACCGCGACGACGACGGCGCTCCCGCCGTCCAGTCGACCAGCGGCCCCGACGACGCAGCGCCGGCCCCTCCGCGGTGGCGGGTCGGCCGGTACGCGTGACCGCCGCGTAACTGCGGCCGCTCAACCTCCCGGCCCCGCGGCCGAAGACACCTTCGACGGAGAGTCCATGGCCGAGGTCGCCCAAGCTCCTGCGCTCGCTGCGCTGTACCAGACGCCCGCCGACACCACCACCGCCGGCTCGACCGCCCTCGGTCAGGACGCGTTCCTCCGCCTGCTGACGACCCAGCTCCAGTACCAGGACCCGACGAGCCCGATGAAGAACGAAGACTTCATCGCGCAGTTGGCTCAGTTCTCGAGCCTCGAGCAGCTCACGTCGGTCAACGCGACCCTCGACGGCGTGTACGTGGCCCTCGCCGCGATGAACAACTCGTCGATGGCGTCGCTGCTCGGCACCGACGTGATCGCCCGCGGGGACCAGTTCGCGTACTCTGGCGACGGCGACGTGTCGCTCCCGTACAACTCGCCCGCCGACGCCGCGAGCGCGACCCTGACGATCACCGACGAGGACGGGACCGTGGTGTGGAGCGGCGACGCGGGCGCGTTGTCGTCCGGCGACGGCACGGTGACCTGGGACGGCCAGGACATCGACGGCCAGAAGGTCGAGGCCGGGACGTACACCTTCGCGATCACCGCGTACGACGCCGCGGGCACCCCGATCGACGTCGAGGAGCGGATCGCCGGCCGGATCGACGAGATGGACTACAGCACCGGCAGCCCGCGCCCGTCGATCGACGGCGTGCCGGTCGAGATCGCCGACATCCTGACGTTGACCGAGGGTGGCCCGTGAAGGTCTCCGGCGCCGCACCCGCTCCGGTCGCGCGCGAGACCCCGGTCGCCCGGGACCTCGCCGACCCGGGGTTCGCGGCGTCGCTCGACCGCCTGCTCGACCCGCGGCCGATCCGCGGCACGGGTGGCAGCGCCGAGCCCGAGCTCGCCGGCACGATCGGCGGGATCAACTTCTCGCGCCACGCCCGCGCGCGGCTGAACAGCCGGGCGATCGACATCGGGCCGGACGAGCTGAAGGACCTGTCCACCGCCTGCGACCGGCTCGAAGAGCGCGGCGCGCGCGAGTCGCTCGTGCTCCTCGATCACCACGCGTTCGTGGTCGGCGTGCCGACCCGGACCGTGATCACCGTCCTGCCGCGCGCGGAGGCGCTCGGCACCGTGTTCACCAACATCGACTCCACCTTCGTCGCTCGCTGACGCGGCCGGGGCGCGACCGCTCCGACACCGCACGCCAGAACCAACACCTCGGGCCGGACCACGGACACGCTCCACGGGGGCCCGAGTGAACACATCCCCCCGGAGGAACGCTTGTCCCTGTTCAACACCCTGAACACCGGCGCCAGTGGCATGGGCGCCAGCAGCACCAACCTTTCGGTGATCGGCGACAACATCGCGAACATCGGCACCGTCGGCTACAAGTCGTCGCGGGCCACGTTCGCCGACGCGTTCCCGAACCTGGTGTCGAGCCTCGGCGGCCCGGCGGCGGTCGGCACCGGCTCGGGCCTCGGCGACGTCGGGCTCGACTTCGGCCAGGGCGCCCTGACCCAGACCGGCAACGCGGTCGACGTGGCGATCCTCGGCACCGGGTTCTTCGAGGTCGCGAACGGCGACCAGAAGTTCTACTCGCGCGACGGGTCGTTCCACCTCGACGCCGACAACTACCTGGTCAACAGCGCCGGCCTGCACGTCCAGGGGTTCCAGGCGCTCGACGGCACGCTGACCTCGACCGTCGGCGACCTGCAGCTCGACGCCGGCCCGGTCCCGCAGCAGGCGACCTCGACGATCACCGTCGACGCGACGCTGTCTGCCGAGGCCGACGCCACCGACGAGCCGCTCGACGCGATCCGGACCGCGACCCCGTTCGACGGCACCGCCGCCGCCCCGACCCTCGACACGCTGTCGCAGTCGGCCGACTTCTCGACCTCGGTCACGGTGTACGACTCCCTCGGGATCCCGCGCGACGTGACGCTGTTCTTCGAGCGCGACAGCGCGTCGCCCGAGACCTGGAACGTGTACGCGGTCGCCGACGGCAGCCAGGTCGACACGAACGGCGACGGCGTCGCGGACGGCACCGCGGGTGCGGCGTTCGAGCTCGGGTCCGGCACGGTGACGTTCGACACCGACGGGAACCTCGCCTCGACCACCGGGATCACGATGAACGCCGGCTGGACGTTCCCCGGCGCGTCCGCGATGTCGCCGACGTTCGCGTTCGGCCTCGACGCCGCGGGCAACCCGACCGACGGCGGGCTGACGATGTCCGGCACGAGCTCGTTCCTGACTTCGATCGGCCAGGACGGCCACTCCGCCGGGACCCTCGACTCGCTCCGGGTCGACCCGGACGGCTCGATCGTCGGCCAGTACACGAACGGCGAGGAGCGGGCCCTCGGCCAGGTGGCGATCGCGACGTTCTCGTCGGTGGCGGGCCTCGATCGGGCCGGCGGCAACCTGTACCGCGCGACCGACGACTCCGGCGCCCCGGCGCTCGGCGCCGCGGGGGTCGGCGGCCGCGGCTCGGTCAACGGGTACTCCCTCGAGGCGTCGAACGTCGAGCTCGAGGACCAGTTCGTGATGATGATCCAGGCCCAGCGGTCGTACCAGGCCAACACCGGCGTGATCCGGACCGCGGACGAGGCGTTGCAGCAGCTGATCCAGCTGGTGTGACCGACCGCGACTCAAGTCCTGGGGGAACGGTCCGAACGGACGCGCAACCGGAGGCGTGATGGCTGCAGAGATCGAGGAGGAGCCGAAGGCCGCCAAGGGTGGCCGCCTGAAGCTCGTCGCTGTCGCGGCGGTGCTGCTGCTCGGCGGCGGCGGCGCCGGGTTCGGGGCGGCGTGGTTCCTCGCCGGCAGCTCCGACGCGAAGGCCGCCGAACACGGCGAGGGCGCCGAGGGCGAGGGCGAGGAAGGCGGCGAAGGCGAGGCCGCCGCCGAGGGCGAAGGCCACGGTGAAGAGGCCGCCGCCGAAGAGGGCGGCCACGGCGAGGAGGCCGCCGCCGAAGAGGGCGGTGGACACGGCGGAGGCGGCGAGGGCGCGCCGGCCCCGAAGCCGAAGGCCCGGGCGGTGGTCAACCTGGGCACGTTCACGGTCAACCTCCGCGGCAGCGGCGGCGGCCGGGTGCTCCGGACCGAGGTCCAGGTCGAGGTCGCCGGCAAGGACGAAGCCAGCGTCGAGGAGAAGAAGCCTCAGCTCCGCGACGCGGTGATCACCCTCGCGAGCGACTTCACCTACGGTGACCTCGAGGGCGTCGACGGCAAGACCCACCTCCGCGACGAGCTGCTCGGGCGGCTCAACACCCTGCTCGAGGGCAAGCCGAACGTCGGTCGGGTGTACTTCACCGAGTTCGTGGTCCAGTGACGATGCGCCCGAACGCGCCCCCCCTGTTGGGACACCTCGATCCGGCCGCCAGCCGGATGGTCGAGGAGCTGTTCCGCGCCGCGGTCGGTCGGGTCCGGACCCGGCTCGTGAACCGCGTCGGGACCGACCTGCCGGTGGACTCGATCTCGACCGAGTGGGCGCCGCTCGGGCAGGCCCTCGACGGGCTGGCCCCCGGCGCCGCGGTCGCGACGTTCCGGATCGAGCCGTCCGGGCTCACCGGGGTCTGCGCGGTCGAGGGGGAGCTGCTGACGCGCCTCGTCGGGCAGATCCTCGGCCAACAGAACGAGGGCACGTGGACCGCCGCCGCCGATCGGCCG
Source organism: Myxococcota bacterium (assembly GCA_040079715.1). GTDB lineage: Bacteria > Myxococcota_A > UBA796 > UBA796 > JACKER01. The sequence goes on from JBEBJW010000533.1 coordinate 4,798, forward strand.
CTGTCGCGGTTCGACCTGGTGATCGCCCGCCGGGTGTCCGAGGACGTGCTGGGCGGGATCGTCGAGCTGTTCCCGCAGGAGCACACGGTGTCGGTGCTGGCGGTGGGCTCGTCGGCGCGGGTCGCGCTCGGGCTGCCCCGGACCGCGTTCGTCGGGTCGACCGTGTACGAGGTCGAGGCGCCGGGTGGGCACCGCGGGCGGATCCAGGTGGTGATGCCGTCGGAGATCACCCGGGTCGCGGCGCCGCGTCCGGCCCCCCGGGCGAGCGATCCGCGCGAGGGCCTCGAGCGGGTGCTGCTGCTGCCGGTGACGGTGGTGGCGGAGCTCCGGCGGATCAGCCTGTCGCTGTCGCAGCTCAAGGCGGTGCGGCCGGGGCAGATCCTGGACCTCGGGCCGGCGAAGGACGTGGTGGTCCGGGTCGGCGACCGCCCGGCGCTGCTCGGCGAGCCGGGCGTCCAGAACACGCTGCGGTCGGTGCGGATCAAGGGCCGGGTCGAAGGCGGGATGCTCCGGTAGGCGCGCGGCCCACGGGATCCCGGACCCGCTTCGCGGCGTTCTACCCGTCTGGTGTCGCAGCGGCCGATTCGCCTGGTTCTCCCCTATCCCTCGGGGAGAGGGGCGGGGGTGAGGGCGCCTGCTCGTGCGGATCCGAGGATCGGACGAGCCTCCAGTACGGGAGGTAGGCGCCGATCAGCCCCCTCACCCCGGCCCTCTCCCCCGATGCCCACGGGGTCCGGGATCACATCGTCGGCCTCGCAGCTGGGACATCCGA
>JBEBJW010000534.1:0-5545 GCA_040079715.1 Myxococcota bacterium
CGGCAGCAGCTCCTTCAGGTCGCCGGACGCCGGAGCGAGGGTGATCGCCTCGGCGAGGAACGCGACGCTCCGCTCGTAGTCGCCGGCGGACATCGCCTGGAGGGCCCGCGCCCGGAGCGCGTCGGCGGCCGCAGCGTCCCCGGCGGCCGCGCCGGCGGGAGGCGCCTCCACGGTCGGTCCGGCGCGGATCCCGGACAGATCCGCGACGACCACCACCAGCAACAGGGCCACCACCACCAGCAACGCCGACAGCCCGACCCCGCCGAGGACCAGCCCCGCCACGATCCCGACCCGCGACTGCCGCTGGGTCGACATCGATCGGATCGCGCTCGGCGCGTCCCCCGACCGCAGCGTGCTGTGGTCGTAGGTCATCGGGGACTCGCGGATCCCGGCCGCGATGAACGCCGCGTGGCGCGCGGTGGTCGGCAACGCGCCGAGGGACGCGTTCAACGCCAGCAACAGCGCCCGGGCGTCGGGCGGTCGGCGGTCGGCGTCGACCGACATGCACCGCTCGACCAGCTCGATCAGCGCGGTCGGGACGTCGTGTCCGGCCGGGAGCGCCTCGATCATCGGGACGTACCGGCCGCCGACCTGCTGGGCGAACACCTGGTACGTGTCTTCGCCGGTGTACGGCCGGGCCCCGGTCAGCATCTGGTAGAACAGCACCCCGAGCGCGTACACGTCGGCCCGCGCGTCGACCGGCTTGCCCTTGAGCTGCTCGGGCGCCATGTACATCGCCGACCCGAGCATCTGGTTCACCTGGGTCAGCGGCTCGGCCCCGGTGACCTTCGACAGCCCGAAGTCGAGCAGCTTGACCCGGAGCGTCTCGCCGTCGTTCGAGGTCAGCATCACGTTCGACGGCTTCAGGTCGCGGTGGATCAGCTGGAACCGGTGGGCCTCGGCGACCCCCGCCAGGATTTGGTCGGCGATCGACCTGAACTCTCCGACGTTCAGCCGGACGCGCTGCTTCAGGTACCGCGCGAGGGTGATCCCCGACACGTACTCCATCGCGATGAACAGCAGGCCGCTCGCGGCGTCCCGGCCGTGGTCGTATACCTGGACGATGTTCGGGTGCGACAGCCGCGACAGGCTCCGGGCCTCGCGCTGGAACCGGCTCGACGACTCCTCGTCCGGCGCGTCGCGGACGACCTTGACCACGATCTCGCGGTCGAGGGCCTCCTGCTGCGCCAGGTACACGACCCCCATCCCGCCGCGCCCGATGCACTTCGTGATCCGGTACCGAGCCGCGATCACCTGGTCGATCACCCCGAACGGATCCAGGCGGCGGCGAGGAGAGGTGGCCTCTTCCTCTTCCCTTGACGAGATGGGCATCGAAGCCTCGGGAACGGGTGGGCGAGGTCTGCCGGGCCGGGGTGAGCCCTGTTGCCATAGGGTACCAGATGTGTGGGAGCGCACGGGTAGCCGCTTTCACAAATGGGGTTACGACCACGATCCGACGTCGGAGATCGCGGGTGGCCAGGGCGGGGCGCGGATTGCGCGACCACCAATTCGGCACAATGTTGGCGATCGTGGCCTGGACCGGCCCGTTCGGCTGTACAGTACCGCCAGAACAATCGGGCCCTCCGGCAGAATCCGGCGCCTCTCCAGGGTGGGCCGCGGACGTCCGACCGGTGGTCGAGGCGGCGTGCGGGCGGTGTCACCTCGGCGGGTTCGCGAACGGCGGGCTGGCACTCGACGCCGGCCCCGACGCGCTGGTGGACGTCCCGTCGCGGATCGGGATGGTGTACGTCGCGGCCGGAGACCCCGGATCGAGCTACCTGTCTCACAAGCTCGCCGGCACGCACCTCGACGTGGGCGGGTTCGGCGCCCGGATGCCGATCGGCCTGCCGCTCGACGACGCCGAGCTCGACCTCGTGGACGGGTGGATCACCGCCGGCGCCCTGCCGTAGGGAGTCCGCCGATGTTGCCGTTCGGTCCGCCGCTCGCCCCGATGCTCGGCCTGCTGTCCGAGACCCTCCCGGACGGCCCCGGTTGGTCGTACGAGCCGAAGTGGGACGGGTTCCGGGTGGTGGTGTTCCGCGACGGCGCGTCGCTGGATCTGCGGTCCCGCGACGATCGCCCGTTGCTCCGGTACTTCCCCGAGCTCGGACCCGCGCTGCTCGAGGCCCTGCCCGAGCGGGCGGTGGTCGACGGCGAGATCGTGATCGCCCGGAACGGGGTGCTCGACTTCGAGTCGCTCCAGCTCCGGCTCCACCCGGCCGCGTCGCGGGTGAACAAGCTCGCGGGGACGTTGCCGGCCTCCGTGGTGGTGTGGGATCTGCTGGCGGAGGGTGACGTCGATCTGCGGCCGATGCCGTTCGCGGACCGCCGCGATCGCCTGCTCGCCCGGGTCCGACCGAACGCGACCGTCCGGATCACCCCGTCGACGACCGACCGGGCTGTCGCTTCCGACTGGTACCATCGATTCGAAGGCGCCGGATTCGACGGGGTGATGGCCAAGCCGCTCGGAGATGCATACCAGCCGGGCAAGCGCGCGATGGTCAAGGTCAAACACGTACGGACGATTGACGCGGCAGTCGTTGGGTTTCGTTGGCACAAGCACGGCGAGGGCACCGATGTCGGCTCGCTGGTGCTCGGGCTGTTCGACGACACCGGTCGGTTGATGCCGATCGGGGTCGCGTCCTCGTTCTCGAAGCCCGAGCGACGGCGGCTGGTCGAGCTGCTCGGCCCGCTGCGGGCGGACGTGGCGGATCACCCGTGGGCCACGTTCGGTCCCGGCGCCGACGGCGAGCCGACCGAGGGGGCCGAGCGGCGTCCGGACATGAAGAGCCGATGGAACGCCGGCCGGGATCTCGCGTGGGTCCCGCTCCGGCTCGAGAAGGTGGTCGAGGTCGTCACCACCCAACACTCGAGCCGACGGCTGCGTCACCCAGCGAAGGTGAAGCGGTGGCGGGACGACAAGTCGCCCCGGGACTGCACCGTCGACCAGCTCCGGGTCGTCGCCGCTCCGGAGCTCGAGGTGCTGTTCCCGGCCGCCACCGGCGCGGTCTGAGCCATTCGCGGACGCCAGCAGGCGCACCCGCGAGACGGATCAGGCGACGGCGGAGCTCGGCTCGATGCCGCGCTTCCGGAGCGCCTCTTCCTTCCACAGCCGCATCTCGTGCACCAGCGCCTTGCGGGCCGGCTCGGGCATGTGGGGGAGGGCAGACGCGACCTCGGACAGGACCAGCGCGCACGCGTCGTCCAGGCCCATGGCCTTCTCGGGGTGGTCCTTGTCCCAGATCTCCTCTTCCAGTGTCGGCTTCCAGAACACCACGTCGATCCGGTACCCGAGGGCACCGGCCCACGCGACGAGCTGGTCGACCCGAAGGCTGCGGAGTCCACGCTCGAGGCGGGAGACCGCCGAGATCGAGGATCCGACTGCCTTCGCGACCACGTCCTGCGGAGCCTTCTGGATCCGCCGCATGATTCGCAACCGGGAAGCGATCTGTTCACCGAACTTCATGATTCCTCCAAAACACTCCAGCCGGATGGGGGCTGATGGGTCAGGCTCGAGTCGAGTTGGTCTCGTAACGCTTTTCTAGCACGGTAAAAGTGCCGCCACAACCAGGTCCGGTTTCAATCGGTGTCGTTCGGGGTGAGCGCCTGGACGGCGCCGCCCGCCAACTTGGTGATCTCGGACCTCCCGGTCGGGCCGTCTCCCATAACCGGACATCCTCCGTTCTGTCCGCTCGTTCGCGCAGCTGGACCGCGTTTCTCGCTACGATCCGCAGCCAGACGGCCTCCGACCGGATCGGCACGGCGTCGGATCGGGCCGCCGATGGCACAACGCCGAATTGTGTCGTTGAAAATATCATCATCCAGCACCTGCCCGCGGTCGAGTTCGGTCCGGTGCGGCAGATCACGGCAAACTCCCGCCGGCGTGGGTGCGATCCGACAACCGAGCCTCGGTTGTGGTATCGGTCGGTCGGTTGCAGTCGGAGTCAACGCGCGTGATCTCGACGGCACCCAACAGGATCTCCTGCGGTATCGCGGGGGTTCGACGCGCTGTCGGCAGGGATCCACGGGCGGGACGCGGCCGCCGCGGTCACCGGCGATCCGCCTCGATCGCCTGGCGAAACCGTCGCGGGTGCGCGGCCAACACCACCCGGGCGAGGGCGAGCGCCTGGTCCGTCCGATCCGCGAGCCGGACCCGGAGCGGCTCCGCCCGCGGATCGGCAGGGTCGATCCGCGAGACCAGCTCGGCTGCGTCGTGGTGATCGCCGAGGAGCCGCTGGAGTCGGTCGAGCCCCGGGGCCACCGCAGCGGCCGCGCGTCCGCCCAGGAGCTCCGCCTGGTGCAGCGTGCGCTTGACCCGCTTCCGCAGGTCGTGCAGCGCCGCGGCGTCGCCGATCGCCCGGGCCCGCCGCACCGCCCGGCGGGCCCGCCTCCACGATCGGATCAGGCGGTCCGTCGCCCGATCCGCCTCGAGCCCGACGTCGACCGCCGCGCGGGCCACGAGGTCCGCCGCCGCTCGCAGCGCCCACGAGGCCGATCGGGCCGCCGCCTCGCGGTCGACCGCCGCGGGTACCGCGATCGCGATCGACACGCCGTGGTGGTCCGCCAGGGCCCGCAGCACGTCCGCGTCCCGCGCGGGCGCGAGCAGGCGGGCCGCGTCCCGGATCGCGCGGTCGATCGGCCCCGGGTCGACCAGCCACAGGTCGACCGCGGCCCGCGCGCGCTTGCACGCGGTCCGGGCGGCGTGGATCTGGTCCGGGCCACCGCCGGTCGCCAGGGCCCCGACCGCGGCGTCCAGCGCGTCGCGGATCGCGCGATCGGGCGGGTGACGGGGCCTGCTCACAGCTCCGACCAGTACCACTGGTCGCAGCCGAAGTGCCCGGTGGCGCCGCGCGGGGCGTCGAGGCGGGTGAACCCGAACGCCTCGTACAGGCTGCGGGCGCGGGTCATCCCGGTCAGCGTCTCGAGGTAGCACGCGCGGAACCCGGCCTCCCGCATCTCGCCGAGCAACCGTCCGAGCAGCCGCGCGCCGAGCCCGAGCCCGCGCGTCTCGGGTAGGAAGTACATCTTCCGCAGCTCACACACCTCGGCGTCGCCGCCGATCAGCGGCGCGAACCCGCCGCCGCCCTCGATCCGCCCTCCGCGGTCCACCACCACGTACCGGGCCCGGCCCCCCGGGTAGGCCGCGGACATCGCGTCGACCTCCGGATCGTGGATCGCGAACCCCGGCCCGTCTGCACCGAACGCGGGCATCACCGCGCGGATCACCGCCGCGACCTGCGGATCGTCGTCGAGCGCGATCGGGCGGAGGGTGTAGGCGCGCTGGCGGCGGGCCCGGACCAGGCCGCGGGCGTACGACGCCATTCCGTCGATCGCCCGACCGCGGTCGAGCGGGTCCAGGGTGTCGAGGGCCTCGGCGACCTGGCGATCGGCGACGGCGTGGATCCGCTCGACCGCGTCCGCCCCGGCGGCGGTGAGGAACAGGTGCTTCTGGCGCCCGTCGGTCGGGTCGTCGACCGCGTCGACCCACCCCCGATCGGTCAGCGCGCGGACCGCTCGGCTGATCGCCGCAGGATCGGTCAGCAGC
>JBEBJW010000535.1:0-5543 GCA_040079715.1 Myxococcota bacterium
CCGCCGGTGTCACCGCGCTCACCGGTCGGTTCGGGGCTCGGCACGCGGACCGGCCCCGCGCCCGCCGCGCCGACGAACGACGCCCAGGTGCCGCCCGAGAACGACGCGTTGGTCTTGACGTAGCACCGGACCTGCTTCGGGACGCCGGCCGGGAGCTGCGACACGGTGAACAGCGCGCCCAGATCGGCCGGGACGCTGTCGAACCCGCAGCAATGGACGATCCGGAGCCCGTTCGCCGCGGCCTCCGCCCCGAACCGCGCGCGGGTCTCCGCCACGAACGCCGGCTCGCCGGTGAGATCGAGGCAGTGCGTCTTCGCGGCGACGCAGGCCTCGACCACCGGCAGCCCGTGGACCATGTACGGCCCGACGGTGGTGATCACGATCCGCGCCTGGGCGGCCATCTCCCGCAGGGACGCCGGATCGGTCGCGTCGACCCGGATCGTCCCGACCCGCCCGTTCGCCGGATCGATCCCGACCAGGCTGGTCTTGAGGTCCTGCAGCTTCGCGGGATCCCGACCGGCGATCGCCCACCGCAGGGCGGGGATCGCGGCAGCGCCGGGCTCGGGCGCGGTGTGGCGGGCGAGGACCTCGGCCACGAGCTGGCCGGTGAACCCGGTCGCGCCGAACAGGACGACATCGTACGGACGAATGGTGCCCTCCGGCCGGGATGGATAACCGGCGGTGGGCCCCGCGGTGGGGCCTCCCACGAAAGCTCGGAGTTGCCGCTCGACCGCGTTCGCGTTCGATTGGAGTTCGGGGCAGGAGGTACACCATCCGCACCCTGCGCGCAGTGCTGATCACGATCGTCCTCGTCGCGAACGCGGTCCATGCTCTGCCCCTCGCGAAGATGAGCGAGGAGGACCTCGCGGATCCCGAGTTCCGGTCAGCGGACTTCCAGCTCTGGTATGGCATCTTCGGCCGACTCCTCCCGTACGACGAGGTGAAGTTCGCCGAGATCTGCCGCCGGGCGATGTGGGCGGGCCGCGAGACGGTGGTGATGCTCCGGTGGCCGTTCAAGCCGGTGTTCGAGCCGCTGCACATCACGCAGCAGTGGGGACTGTTCGCGGTGGTGACCGAGGAGCCGGACCGGCTGGTGATCGAGGTCCGCCGCAACAAGGAGTGGGAGACGCTGTACCGCCGGCTCGACGGCTCGCACGACTGGCACGATCCACAGCTCAAGTACCGGCGGATCCGCGGCGTGTGGGACGGGGTGAAGGACGAGCCGAAGGGCACCTACAAGCGGCTCACCGACTGGGTCTCCCGGGTGGTGTTCGCCGAGCAGCCGGACGTCGACCGGGTGCGGGTGGTGCTCGAGAAGGAGCCGAAGACGCTGCCGTGGGTCGAGAACGATCGGCCCACCAAGCGGCGAGCAGAGCGGTACCACAAGCGGGAGGAGCAGCGATGAACGCCACGGGTCCGGCTGGCCTGGGCGCCAGTCTCCGGCAGGGCTGGGGCGACTGGGTCTCGTTCTGGGACGAGCGGGAGAAGCCGATCTCGCTCGCGCTGGTCCGGATCCTGCTCGGACTGTGTTGGTTCTACGACTTCTTCCACATCTGGCGGCTCGGCCTCGTGGTCCCGCTGTTCGGGGTCGGCGAGGTCGGCGGGTTCAGCGACGCGCTGATGCGCGACCACACGCCGCTGTTCTACCAGCTGTTCCCCGGCACCGAGCTGTCCGCCCGCGGTCTGCACGCGGCGATCACGCTGTCCGCGCTGTGCCTGATGCTCGGGTTCTTCAGCCGGATCAGCGCGTTCACCCTGCTCGTCGGCTGGGCGACGTTCGCAGAGGTGCTGCCGTACGCCGATCGTGGGATCGACACGCTGTCTCGCCTCGCGCTGTGCGTGCTCGTCTGTTCGGGATCCGGCAAGACCCTGTCGATCGACGCGTACATCCGCACGGGCTCGGTGTGGGGCGACGGCTCGACCATCCTGTGCGCGCCGCGCCGACTGCTGGTGTTGCAGCTCGTGCTGATGTACTTCGCCGCCGGGGTGTCGAAGGTCGGGATCACCTGGTGGCCGATGGGGCACTTCGCGGCCCTGTACTTCGCGCTCCAGGATCCGGCGGTCGCCGCGTGGGACTTCTCGTACCTGCGGAACCAGCCGTTCTTCTTCTTCACCCAGATCGGCACCGCGGGCACGATCCTGTACCAGACGACCTACCCGCTGGTGCTGCTGCTGATGTGGTGGCGGCGGAACCCGGGTCGCGGGGGGAGGATCGCCCGATTCGCGACGAAGTACCGGCTCGAGTGGGTGTGGATCGGGATCGGCGGCGTGTTCCACTCGGCCCTCGCGGTCTCGATGAACCTCGGGATCTTCCCGTGGGCGATGCTCGCGCTGTACCCGGTGTGGGTGACCCCCGACGAATTCGAGGCGATCGGACGGAAGCTTCGCGCGTGGTTCACCCGGTCGGTTGCCTCTCCGCAAAGCTGACGATATCGTCAGTTTTGTGGGAGGTCGACGTGGCGGTCGCGATGGACCGGGTGATCCCGCTCGCCGAGCGGTGGTTGCGCGCGCACGGGGATCCGGACCCGGCGGGATCGGCGCGCTCCGGCGCGGATCGGGCGTCCCGGTACCCGGCGCCGATCGGCGCGCTGTGGCCCCAGGTGCTGGCCGCGTTCGATCGGGTGGCGCCGCTCGCGGTCCTCGGCCGGCCGACCCGCGCCCACCGGCTGGATGACGACGCGTTCGACGCCGTCGATCGCGGGCTCCAGCACCACCCGAACCGGGTGATCCGGCTCGCGTGGCTGCTCGCGCGCGCCCCGCTGATCGACGCGCGGTACCCCGAGGCGCCGCCGCCGTCGGTCGCCCACCCGCTCGATGCGCTGCGGGACACGATCGCCGCCCGCCGCAGCCTCCGGAACGACCGGTTCGACGTGATCGTGATCGGCACCGGCGCCGGTGGGGCCCCGGTCGGGTGGGCGCTCGCGTCCGCCGGGCTGTCGGTCGCGTTCGTCGAGGCCGGCGACCTCGTCGGGGCGACCACCGCCGGAGCCGCGGTCGAGCAGCACTACGTGGACCAGGGGATGTTCGGCAGCGCCGCCGGAGGCGGGACCGCGCTGGTGGTCGCGGGGCGGGCGGTCGGCGGGACGACCGCGATCAACAGCGGCACCTCGTTCCGGCCCTTGCCCGAGCAGCTCGCGGCGTGGGACCGGTCCGCCGGCACCCGGTTCGCCGACGGCGCGCTCGACGGGTACCTCGCGACCCTGAACGATCGGCTGGGGATCGCACCCGTGCCGGAGGCGATGCTCGACGGCTCGTCCCGGCTGGTCCGAGACGGCCTCGCCCGGATCGGCCGGACCGGGGCCCACCCGCTGCCGCGCAACGCGCCCGGGTGCGTCGGATCCGGCCGGTGCTGCTTCGGGTGCCCGACCGGGGCGAAGCTGTCGACCGATCGCGCGTTCCTGCCGGACGCGGTGGCCGCCGGGGCGACGCTCCTCGCGCGGACCGAGGCGATCGGCGTCCGGACCGGCCCGGACGGGGTCGACGTGTGGGTCCGGAGCGCCGACGGGGTCCGGCGGCTCCGCGCCCGCCACCTGATCGTATCGGCCGGCGCGGTGTGGACCCCGGGCCTGCTCCGTACGCACCGGATCGGCGAGCGGTGGCGGCGGGCCGGCGACGATCTGCGGATCCACCCGGCGAGCAAGGTGTTCGGGTGGATGCCGGAGGCGTTGCCGGGCCACGGCGTGCCGCAGGCGATGGGCTACCGGGCGCCGGAGCTCCCCCGGGTCACGTTCGAGGGCGCCCACACGCCGCCGACGGTCACCGCGACCCTGATCCAGGCCGCCGGCCGCCGGCACCGGGCGTGGATGGAGCACCACGATCACCTCGCGAACTACGGGCTGATGATCCGCGACCGGTCGACCGGCTCGGTCCGGAGCGTGCTCGGTCGCCCGGTGCTCCGGTACGCGCTGCACGAGGACGACGTCCGCGACATCGGGGCGTCGCTGATCATCGCCGCCGAGGCGCTGTTCGCCGCGGGCGCCGAGCGGGTCGCGTTCCCGATCGCCGGCGACGACCCCGAGTGCGGCTCGCGGGCGGAGCTCGCCGGGTGGACCCCCGAGCGGTTCACCCGGGGCAACCTGCTGACCTCGGGGTTCCACCCCCAGGGCACCGCCGGGATCGGCCGGGTGGTGGACCCGGACCTGCGGGTGATCGGCGAGGAGGCGGTGTCGGTGTGCGACGCGTCGGTGCTGCCGGATTCGCCGGGGGTCAACCCACAGATCACGATCATGGCGCTGTCGCTGCGGCTCGCCGACCGCCTGCTGGAGGAGGGACGATGGGGTTCCGCGCGCGCGAAGTGATGCGGGGAGAGCACGAGTTCGTCGACGGCGCCGGGCCTCCGGGTCCGCACCCGTTCGTGTTCCGCGCGACCTGGGGGCCCGAGTCGGTCCGGGACTGGCTCGACCCGCGCAAGCCGACGTTCCTGTGGCAGGAGCTCGACGGGGAGGTGCTCGCCGGCGGGCTGTGCGACTGGACGCCGTGCCAGGGCACGCTCCACCTCCAGTACCTCGGGCGTCGCCGGATCCGTTACGAATTCGACTTCGAGGTCGACGGCGTGGTCTACCGATACCTCGGCGACAAGTCGAACCTCCGGTGGTGGAACCTCGCGGTGACCCACACGACCTGCGCCGGGGTCGTGACCGAGCGCGCCACCGGCCGGCTCGTGTCGACCGGCACCACCCGGTTCCACCTCCGCGATCTGCCGCGGTTCCTCGCCGTGAGCCCCGCATGAAGCCGAAGGATCCGGTCGAGCGGATCGTCGCGGCCACCACCCGCGGGATCTACGAGTCGCACTACCTGAGGTGCAACGAACCGTCCGGGGAGCGGGCGCTGTGGATCAAGCACAACGCGCTGGTCCCGGTCGAAGGCGCCGGGATCGGCGAGTTCTGGGCGATCGCGTTCCGCCGGGGTGAGCCCCCGATCGTGGTCAAGCGCGAGGTCGTCTGGTCGGACGTGGAGGCCGCACCGGACGCGATCCGGCTCCGGTGCGGATCGATCTCGCTCGATCCCGGGCGGAGCGTGGGTTCGATCGCCCACCTCGGGTGGGACCTGCGGCTGACCGACGGCCACCCGCCCCTGTTCCACCTGCCGTACGCGTCGATGTACACGGGCTCGTTCCCGAAGAAGAAGCTGCTGACCCCGGCGCCGAACCTCCGGTTCGACGGCGTGTTCACCCTCGGGTCCGAGACCTGGGCGATCGACGGGTGGATCGGGGCGCGGGGCCACAACTGGGGCACCGAGCACGCCCACGCCTACGCGTACGGCGGGTGCAACCTGTGGGACGACGGCGTGGAACGCGCCGTCGACGGGTTCAGCGCCTCGATCCTGCTCGGCGGACGCCCCACGCCGTGGCTGACCGCGGTGGTCGGGACCGACCCGTTCGTCAGCCGGAACCGCCCCCGCCACTGGCTCGGATCCGGTACGGTCGCGCCGGGTCGGTGGACGGCGAAGTGGTGGCGCCCCGGCGGCCCGGTGGGAGGCCCCCCGGTGTCGCTCGAGCTGGTGGCGGACCCCGAGGGGTACGCCGGGCTCCGGTACCGCCACCC
>JBEBJW010000536.1:0-5532 GCA_040079715.1 Myxococcota bacterium
CGAGCTCCGGGTGGCGTCCCGTCGCCGGTGGACGAGCCGGCCCGCTGTCGCCCGTGCTACACGGCTCGCGTGACGCGCGAAGCGCTGTTCCGGAAGATCGAGCAGGGCCCGTGGGCCGCGCACCGCGCCTGGTTCGAGCGGTTCGTGCGACCCGCGATCGCGATCCACGTCGCGCCGGGTCGCGGCCGCAGCCACTTCAACGGCTCCCCCGATCTGCCGATCGGCACCGCGTGGCCGCGTCACGCGCACGGACCGTATCGGTTCCTCGAGCAACTCGACCTCGCCGACGTCCCGTCGCGTGGCAGCCTCCCGGCGAGCGGCCTGCTGTGCCTGTTCGTCGGCGACGATCCGACCGGACAGCTCGTCCCCGACGCCTCGTTCTTCTGGCTCAGCCCCGGCTATGCCCTCGCGCACTACGTCCCGGACGGCACGCCCACCGCCCCGCTCACGCCGCCTGCCGAGGTCGCGTTCGGCGAGGAGGCCGCGCTGACGTTCACCGAGACGGTCGACCTGCCGTTCGACCCGTTCCAGGCGAACGAGTGGCCGTTCGATCTCGGCGACGAGGCGGCGTACGACGCGCTTCGCGCCACCCTGCACGGCCGCGAGCACCTGTTCGGCTACCCCGAGCACCAGTCGCTGTTCTACCATCCGACGCCAGAGGGCATGGTCCCGCTGCTCTCGGGTGTCGTCGCGCGACGAGCTCGACTGGTGCTGGCACGACGGCGACTACCTGATGCTGTTCGGGGATCCGGCCCGGCTCGCCGCCGGTGACTTCCGCGCGCTGCGCTCCGACGCGGGCTGACCTGTCCGTCACGTCGACGGGACCGGCGGCGCGGCAGGAGCATGCTAGACTCCTCGCGCCCACCGTGGCAACGCAAGGTGTACCTTCACCTGCTGTGCCCGCGTTCCGTCTGGACCAGGTGCAGTGGATCGGATCGCCGGTCCGTCGAGCGGGCGCGCGGGCGAACCCCGCGACCAGTACCACTTCCGAGGTCACGTTCCGGTGATCGTCCCGCTTGATGAGAGCTTCCTCGGCGTTCTTAAGCGTGCCCTCGATGAACGCCGCATGAAATGACCGAAAGGCCGGTGCCGACCGGGCCAGCGCATTGCGGATCGTCCCGGGGGCTCACCGCCACTCAGCACTTCAGGACGGAGTGGCGTCGACCTTACGAAAGGTCAGCGACACCCGACGTCCCCGCGGCCCCCACGACTCATTCTTGCGTTTGCGGATCTCGTGAGCCCACGCGTGCCGTGCCTCGCCGCGCATCACGGCCGCGCTCCGCCGCTCCAGCGTCTGTCCCACCTTCATCTTGTCGGGGCCATGGAAGGTCATCTCCCATGCCTCACAGAGGCTGATGGTCACGATCGGACCCCGAAAGCACCGCTCGCAATCGACATGCTTCGCGACGCCTTGATTCCCGACATACTCGTTGACGATCACCTGGTCCGGCATCTCCTCGACCAAGCCCTCCCGTGCCATTCGGTCGGCGAGCGCGGCAGCCCATGTCGGGAGCGGCCCGAGGCGGTCCGCGGTACCGACGGACCTGGCTCGGTAATTATACCGCCAACCGTAGTGCTGGACCCGACGGGCCATGTCCTCGATCCATTGGGCGGCGTCGACCTGTGCCAGCAGCTCCTGTTCCTCGGCCGCGGACACGAACTCCGGGACGAGCCGGAGCCCTGGGACCTGCGCCGTTGACGGTGAAAGTCCTCCCCTCGGCGTGAACAGCCCGCCCCCTTCGGCGACCAGCGGCGCGGGTGGCTCCGGCAGAGGCTCCCCGATCCCGGCACATTCGAGCCACCCGCGGAACCGCGTCGGCTCGAGCTCCGTCGTGAGCTTCGCGTGAAACGGGAGCGCAAATGAGACCTCTCCCGCGACTACGAGCTTCCCCGGCTCCAATGCCACCCGCCCGGAGCCTGTCAGGTCGATCTCCGCGCCACTGACGGCGACCCGCTGAACCACACACTGGGGAGCTACGCGACTGGCGAGCGCTGTCGCTGCACGCCGTACGTCATCGCGGTCGAGGTCGGCAGCGAGCCAACGTCCCCGGGCTCGCTCCGTGCGCTCCGCCCAGGGCTCCCCACCCCACTGTAGTAAGATCTTCCCGTCCTTACGCTCCCAGTCGGGGCGGACATCGTCGGCGAAGCCGGGCCAGCCCACCCAGCCCGAATCGCCGAGCTGCCAGGTGCGGAGCGCTAGAAGGCGTTGTGCCGCTGGTTCGCCCTTGAACCTTGCGTCCAGGTCACGGAAGCCGCGGATCAGCCCAGACAGGGTCGCTCCCGTCCACCAGACTGCCGGCGGCATTACCAGGTCCTCTGTCCAGGTGACGAAACGTTCGGGCGTTGGGCGGAGGAGCACAAGCTGAAGCGCGGCCCCGACGGGATCGCGCGCCCCTCGTCGCGGGTCCACCTCCCGCTCGTCCCTCAGGACGGCGCGCGTCTCCGCGAACAGGTCGTCGAGCTGGCTACTCGGGGCGACGCGCGCTCGAATCGCTGCCAGCACCTGCAGCGGCCGCCACGACTCGCGCAGGTCGGCTGCTCTGAGCACCGCGACAATCGCCGGCCAAAGCCCCGAGCCTTCCTCTCGTGCCGCACGCCAGGGCGGATCCTCCCACCACCACACGCCGGCGCGAGCAGCGACTCCCATGCGCTCGACGGCCAAGGCATCGCACAGGACGTCGAGCCACACTGGCAGAGCCGGGACCGACCATACGGCCATGGCTGCGGCCCCTCTCGCTGAGTTCCATTCCAGCGGCGGATGCGGCGACCCGCTGGAGAGTGGAGGGGACTCCGTGGCTGATTCGACGGGCCTGTTCGATCCAACTGGCTCCTGAACCTCGAGCGGCGCGCGCAGGGCGACATTGGAGAATCCCCCGGCCATCGCGAGGAGGCGATCGCGATCCGCATGCGACATGGCCGTGAACCGGGTGACGGCGAAAAGCGGCAAGGGAAGGGACCACACAACCGCATCATCGGGGGCCCGCACAGTCCTCAAGGAGCGCCTTGACCAGGTGCCGCCGCAGCGTACGGGTGCCTCCACCCTGGGTAGATGGCTGGGATCGACCCACACCACCACCTCCAGGTCGCTCGGGTCCGCCGAGCGTTGCGGGTCGCCGACACGGAGCAGCAGGTCTTTGACCCGGCACGCAGGCAACCAACCATCCGCGAGCAGTTCAAGCCAGGCGCGGGCATCCAAAACCACATGGAGCGCGGGAGACTCCATTGCAGGTGGCCAGTCTTGGGGCCGGTGGCTCGGGGAGAAGGGCAGCTGGTTCTGGGATGAGGCCGACATCATCGCTCAAGGAGGGTCCCGTCGGGAAGTGATGCGTACTGGGCACTGGACAGGTATTCAGGTCCGTCCACCAGCACCAGGATATCCCGGGCACGTGCGCACATCATGTACATCTTCCTCGAGTCCGCGGGGGTAAGGCACGGCAGGGAGCGCAGATCGTGCAGGAACACGGTGTCGAATTCGAGCCCGATCACCGACTCGCTCGTGAGGACCGTGACGCCAGGCTCGAGGATGCGGATCTGCTGCTCCCCGGCAGGTGGGGTATCGGACGTGTACGCGTCGACGCGGATCCCGGGGAGCTCGATGAGCAGCATGCCGTGCAACGCGTTCACATGTTCCTTGCTCCCCACGACGACACCGATCGCCTCGCGCCGGTTGCGGAACCGGGTCGCCACGATCCCCGCGAGGGCCTTCCCAGAGTTGACCCGAACGAGCCGCGGAAGCTCTCCTCCACGACCACGTCGCACCAGGGCGGGCGGCAGTACTGCGCCGCGGTGGAAGTACTCCGCGAGGCGTGCGATTTCTTCGGTGTTCCGGTGATTATCGGTCAGCCGAATCGGCCTCGGAAGCCCTGCATGGCGGATGTCATGCAAGGTGGCGGTCTGCTTGCTCGTGGCCTGGTTCTCGTCGGCGAACACCGTCAGCGTTCGAGCGCCGAAGCGCATCGCCCACGTGAAGAACTGCCCGGGGAGGTTTTGGCCCTCGTCGATCACCAGGTGATCCAGGGCCGGTTTGATTCCGGCCGCTTCGTACGAGTGGTAGATCTGGACCCAGTCGTATTCATACCGGGCATCGGGTTGAGGGGCGAACCTGCCGAGTCGCTGGCTGTGGTCCCTGGACACGAAGGAGTTCATCGTGCTCGTCACGAACACCCCCGCGCCGAGCTGTCGCGTCAGCGACGACAGCATTCGGTTCCTGGTGATCAGGACTACGCGCCGTGGGAGGTGGGTAAGGAACGTGGCGCGCAGCACCGCGAGGCTGGTCTTCCCCGAGCCGGGGGGCCCAGCGACGAATAGGTGGTCGTCCGGCGGGTGGTGATAAACGGAGGGCTGCTCGCCGATCAGGTCGTCGAGTTTGGGCAGGCTCCTCATAGGTCGATCGCCACATTGGCGGGGCGGAAGAACAGCGCATAGTGAAGGCGTCGCGGGCGCCTCGTACCCTCGAACCGCTCCTCTTCGTCCACGCGAGCTTGAAAACCGCCGCTGCACAGCTGATCCCGGAACGTCGGGAACTGCGCCCTCGCACGGGGATCCGCGCTGTTCGTGTACAGGACGGCCGCAGGGCCCGGGCCGATTCGGACCAGCGTCAACATGATCTCTCGGACCAAGGTGTCGACATCAAGCGTCGGACTTGCGAGCAAGTACGACGCCACCACGAGGGTGAGGTCCGCGCGGATCGGGCCGACCTCGAGCTTGTCCATCCCGTCGACGAAGTCGTACGTGGTGCTCGGATCGAGCGCTCCGCGGAAGCGGGCGTCCTCGGCGAAGACGCGGCCCAACTGGAGCATCGCGCGCGAGCGGTCGACGCCGTAGTAGCGGAACGGGCGGTGCGAGCCCAGGACGGCCGCCAGCGCGAGGCCCGCTGTGAACGGGCCGCAGCCCAGGTCCAGGATGGTCGGTCGCCCAACAAGCTCGGAAGCCTCAAACAGGGTACCGAACGCGTGGCAAAGCTCGTCGATGTGACCTGGCTGGTTGTACCTCGCGTACAGCAGCGCGCGGTCCTCGCCCGAGAGGTGTCCGATCGGAGCGTCGAAATCCGCCTGGCCCCACCCCAGGACGTCGTGGAAGATGCGGTCGCGAGGCCATCCCAGGAAGGTGCTCGGCGTTGTCCGCGCATCGCTATTGATGACTACGTCTACTTGGTCCAAGAGCAGATTCCGAAGCCACGCTGGACGGTCCAAACTCGTTCCCCTGTCGCAGTCTGGCCCGAGAATGTGCCCCGCCGTCCAGACGGTCAACCAGGTCGCAGTTGCACACCGGTATCACTGCCCCCGTTCGACACCGTTCGGCATTGGTCCCGCCGTGATCTGCCGGTGGGGAACGAGTACATTGCGACGCGCTCGTCCGCCTGTACCGCGACACCGGCACCGGGTTCGTGGTGTACCGGGCCGAGCTGTCGTTCAAGGAGGGCGCGCAGTTCGGCGACGCCCGGGTTCGACACCTGGACACCTCACGTCCTGCGTGATCGCGGCGTTGGAACCGTGTACGTAGCGCTCGGGAGTACGGCATCGCCCTGGATCG
>JBEBJW010000537.1:0-5528 GCA_040079715.1 Myxococcota bacterium
ACCCGATCCCGACCCAGATCCCGCTCGACGGGCCGTGGAAGCGGGACAAGGCCGGGCCGCACCGCGGGTTCACCGCCCCGATCCCGATCCGGCCGCGCGGGCTGTTCTTCTACAAGCCCGAGCCCGGGATCCGGGTGGTGGACCGGCAGGGCGCCGAGGTGCCGTTCGTGCGGTCCGCCGCCCAGGCGCTCGGGGCCGCCGAGTGGGTCCACGACCGCGAGTCGGTGTCGCTGTGGCTCGGCGATCGCGGGGCGCGGCCCGAGCCCGGCGAGTTCTTCCTGGTGTACCCGAAGGCGACCGAGCGCGAGGCCCGGTTGAACCTGAAGTGGTCCGGCCTCGAGCCGGCGGCGTTCGCGTGGGCGACGATCCAGGACGGGTGGGACGCGCGCACCGGGCTGCTGATCCCCGCCCCGGCCGTCGCGGCGTGGGACCTCGCGGTGCCCCCGGCCGCCGAGCTGTCGTTCTACGGCGGGGTGGTCGCGCCGGAGATCGGCGTCGGCACCGGGTCCGACGGGGCCGAGCTCACGGTCGAGGTCGAGGCCGACGGGGTCGTCACCCCCGCGTGGACCGGGCACGTCGACCGGGGCGCGTTCACCCTCCGCCGGGTCGACCTGTCGCGGTGGGCCGGCCAGCAGGTCCGGCTGCGACTCCGGTCGGTCGCCGCCGGGACCGCCCTGTACGACTACGTGTTCGCCGCCGAGCCGGTGGTCGCGAGCCGGAAGGCGAACCCGGTCCGGGTGCTGATGGTGTTCATCGACACGCTCCGGGTCGACCACACGAGCCTGTACGGCTACCACCGCGACACCACCGCGGCGATCGACCACCTCGCGACCGAGGGCAAGGTGTTCGACACGGCATACAGCGTGGCCCCGTGGACCTTGCCGTCTGCCCGCGCGATCGTGACCGGGCGCCAGCCCGAGCTGTACGCCTCCGCCCAGACCCTGCCGGAGATCCTCGGGAAGAAGGGCTACGCGAACGCGTTCTTCGCCGGCAACGTGTACCTGTCGGTGAACTTCGACATGAACCGCGGCTGGGACCTCCACCGGATCGGCGGGCTGTGGCCCCCGGCCGAGAAGGTCACCGAGGACGCGCTCCAGTGGCTCGCCGACCACGAGGGCCGCGACGCGCTGCTCCAGGTCCACTACATGGACACCCACCTGCCGTACCGCGAGCCGGCGGCGTACCGGCACACCTACGCGGGCGACGCCTACCCCGGGCTCGGCGAGGAGTTCTTCCTCACCGACGTGAAGCGGGCGAAGGTCGAGAGCGATCCGGACGCGCAGCAGTACATCCGCGACCGGTACGACAACAACATCCGCCGGGCGACCGACCAGGTCCAGCGGCTGCTCGACCAGCTCGACGACAACGACATCGTGCTGGTGTACGCCGACCACGGCGAGGAGTTCTACGACCACGGCCAGTACGAGCACGGCCACACGCTGTTCGACGAGCTGGTCCACGTCCCGCTGGTGATCGACGGTCCGGGCATCGACGGCGGCCGGGTCGACGCGCCGGTGTCGCTGCTCGATCTCACGCCGACGATCCTCGATCTCGTCGGCGAGCCGCTCCCGGAGGGCCTCGACGGCCGGTCGCTCGCCCCGCTCCTCCACGGGGAGCCCGGCGCCGCCGACGCGTTCGCCCACCGCCCGCTCGGGTTCGGCCGCCCGCTGTACGGGCTCGAGCGGTGGGGAGTGCTGGCCGACGGCAAGCGCAAGTGGACCACGTCCGAGGGCCACGAGGCGCTGTACGACCTCACCGCCGACCCGGGCGAGAAGACGAACCTGCTGATCCAGGACCCGTCCGACGCCGGCGCACCGTACCGCGACGCGCTGGCCCAGGCGGTCGGTCGGCCGGTCGACGTCGGGTGGCGGATCACCGCCAGCGCCGTCCGCGGGCGGCCGGACAAGGAGCTGTGGGCGCTGTGCACCGTCCCGGGCGGGTACCGCGACGCGTGGCCCGGGGCGGATCCGATGGTCAACGCGCCGATCACCGTCCGGAAGGTCGACGATCCGGCCGAGCTGACCGCGCTGCTCGCCGCGTACCAGGTCCCCGATCACCGGGTCGGCCCGGACGACCGCGGGGTCGAGCTGTGCTGGCACCCCGGCGGGTTCGGCGCGCGCGAGGTGTACCTGGTGCCCGAGCGACCGTTGGCGGAGGCCGGCCCGGCGATGCAGTGCTCGGCGTACTCGGGCGACGCGTCCGGCGGCAAGCGCGGCACGATGCGGCTGTCTCCCGGGCGGGATCCCGGTCCGGGCGCGGTTCGGACCCCGCTCGGGAAGCTGGCGTTCGACGAGCGCCAGGTGCTGTGGCAGCTCGGGATCGGCCCGGTGCCCGGCGCCGGCGCGTCGGTGGTCGGCCGCGACGGCGAGACCGACAGCATGCTGATCGCGCTCGGGTACAAGGACCGCGACGGCGGCGACGCGACCCTGCCGGAGGGCGAGGCCGCGGGCGCGCTCCGCCCGTGCGAACCCCCGACGATCACGCTGCCGCCGATCCCGTCGTCCAAGCCTCGATCTCCCTGAGCCACCGGCCGAGACTCACCGAACCCGGCGCACGCCGCCCCACTCGACCACCACCAGCCCCCCGGTCCGGCTGGGGACCGGAGGTAGCGGCGGGACCGGCGTGGCGGGACCGTCGGCCGGCGCCACGTCCATCAACACCCGAATCACCGCGTCGGGCTCGGGCGCGATCGTCAGCGGGGCGATCCGGTCGATGGTGCTGCGATCGTGGAACCCGAGGCGCACCCAGGGCAGCCCGACGAGCGACTCGGCCCACGCGTCGACGAACGCCTGCGTCTCGGTGGGGTCGAGACCGAGGGCTGGCAACACCGCGTGGAGGGCCGCTGGAGCGTCGGCCCCGGCGACGACGAAGCCCCACGCGGGCGGCGGGAACGCGACGGAGGTCCCCTCCCAGAACAGCTCGGGCCAACGTCGACCCCGGATTTGCATCGCGCCGTCGGGGAGCGCCTGTCCCTGCCAGCCGCCGGGGCCCGGCTCCGGGATGGAGCGGGTCACCCGGACGTCCGGTCCGAGCGAGACCCGGACCTCGCGCGGAGGATCCGCGTAGACGTACACGATCGGCTCGCAGAACATCGGGAGGGTGAAGTCGTCGCGTTCGAGCTCCACCCACCGCCCGAACGGATCCCGGACGAACACCCACGGCGTCGTGGCGAGCAGCGCCTCCGGCCCGAGGCCGACCGACAGACCCTCCGGGCGCTCGTGCGCCGCAGCGGTCGTCAGCGAGGTGTACCGCGCGATCAGGGCCTGTTGGACCGGGTGATCCACCCGGATGATCCGGTACACCGGCGTGCCGTCGCCCAGCGCGCCGACCTGCTCGACATCGGTGTCGGACAGGGGCCCCACCACGTTCGTGAGCCGAGCGACGCCTCCCGTGCAGTCCGCCGTCGACGTCCGGAACGTGTGATCACCGACCTCGGGGTGCGGCCGGCTCCACGTGATCCGGGTGTCGGAGGGGCTCCATTGGTACAACCAGGCGCCACCCTCGACCCTGGGAACCACCAGCGCGCCGTCGCTCGGGTCCGGGATCGTCGCCGACCAGACCGCGCCGAGCGGCGAGATCTCGCCGACCTGCCGGAGGGTGTCGAGTCGCACGGAAGGCGCGTGCCGAACCGGGCGCAGCGTGCCCGGCCCAGCGAACGCCGACCGGTGGGGTAGCTGCCGGAGCGGTTCCGGCAAGCGTCGCGCCGGATCGAGCGACACCCGGAGGCCGGCGTCGCCGAGGAGGTCGACCAGCGCGTCGCTGTGGCTCCGATCCGAGTCGCACGGCAGGAAGGTCCAGGACCCGTCGCGTTCGAGGAACCGGTACACGTCCAGGTGCGCATCGGCGTCCGGCGCGGTCGTGGCAGGTCGCGCAGCCGATCCCCGTCCCGTCCGGCTCGTGGCAGCCGGTGCACCAGGGCTGCCGGGTCCGCTCGAACGAGGCGCGGTACAGCGGATCGGACTGACCGGCGGCGTGCAGGCTGCCGGACCAGGCCTCGACCTCCGCCGGGTGGCACCCGGCGCAGCCCTGCGGCGGCGGGCGCGGCGCCGTGTGGACCGGGGTGCAGCTGGACAGGAGCCACGAGCCCATCGCAGCGGCCAACCACGCCGCAGGCCCGGTGGTCGTGCGATCGGCCCGGAGCCTGGACAGCGCGGGATCTCCGACCCGGCGATCACGCGAGCGCCCGGCGACACGTGCGCTGCGGCCGAGCACCATCGCGGCGACGAACGAGGCCCACCGGTGCAGCCGGCGGAGCGGACCGCCCGCGCGGACGCGCTCGGCGGATCCACGCGATCGGGCGGCGGATGCACGCGCGCCGCGGGCCATCAGTCGGGGTCCAGCGCGCCGAAGAACCCGCCGACGAACGACAGGCGGCCGTCCGGGTCGACCCGCGCCACGTCCATCCCCGGAGCCCGGACCGTCCCGGCGAGTCCGCGGGCCTCCCACCGGAAGTGGACGAACGCGCCGGACGAGGCCACGTCGCTCTCCACCAGCACCTTCGCGCCGGGCAGCCCGGACCGGAACCCGCCGATCAGGTCGCCGAGCTCCCCTCGACCCACCGCTTCGCCGGTCGGGTCGACGTATCGCCCGTCGACGGCCCAGGCCTCGGTCAGCAGCGCGTCCCGCTCGGTGTCGTCCCCCGTGTTCCACGCCTCCTGGTAGGCGGCGACCGCATCGGACGCGTCGTCGCCCTCGAGCGGCGGCTCGAACTCCGCCACCCAGGACAGGCGGCCCTCGGTGTCGACCGCGGCGAACAGCCACGCCAGCGTCGATCCGCGCGACCACCACGCCCGAACCACCTCGTGGTGCCCGTCGACCGCCGACGCGAACGCGAGTGGCCCCTGGTCGCGGATCGCCGCGAGCCGTGCGTCGACGTCCTCGGGACCGACGGTCCCCGCGGCGTCGACCCACTCGAACGCCGGTGCGATCCACGCCCCGACCGGCTCACCTGCGGCCGCTGCGCCGACGAGCCCGTGGAGCGCTCCCACCGCGACCGGGTCCGCCGACGCCAGCTTCGGTCCACAACCCACCAGCAACCAGGCGATCACCGTCCCTCCCGTCGTCCGGTCCAGTTCCGCACGACGTCGGACCAGTCCGGGGGCACGTCCGCCCCGTCGATGTCCCAGTACCCCGTCCGGATCGTCCGGTCCGGGTCGGCGATCGTGCCGACCTGCGCCATCGCGCGCAGGTGCGGGTCGCTGATCACCAACGCGCCCATCTCCTCCTCGCTCTCCCACACCGTCAGCGTGCGATACGCGCGGCCGAACAGGTTCGCGCCGAGCGACCACCCGACGAGGCCGTCCGGGCCGCCCTCCAGCGCCCCGATCACCGCGTCCTGCGCCTCCTGGAACGCGTCCCGGCCGGGGAGGTACCTCGCGTGCGGTCACCTCCTGATCGCGCCCGACGGCGACGCGGTGGGGGGTGAATAATTGTTCGACGCGTCCCAACCCTCCGGGCGCGGGCGGTGTCGAACGATGCGAACCCCGATGCGACCCGTGACCACCACCACCATCTCCGATCCCCCCGAC
>JBEBJW010000538.1:0-5526 GCA_040079715.1 Myxococcota bacterium
GGCGAGCGCCGGTCCGCTGCGCGAGCTCGATCCGGAGGTCCGGATCGCGATCCGGGCCGAGGCCCGCGACGACAACTGGGCCGACACCGAGTCCCGCCTGTACGACTACGCGGCGGACGCGGGGTGGGACGACGGACGCACCGAGCGGGTCCGCGCCCTGCTCGAGCAGACCACCCGCGGGGTCGGTGACCGGCTGCGCGCGGTGGACGGGGGCACCCGGAGCTGGTCGGAGGTCCGCACCGAGCTCCGCGCGTTCCGCACCGCCCAGTCCGACGCGCTGCGGGCCGAGATCGGCGACGACGGGTTCGAGCAGTTCGCCGAGGGGATGGACTTCTGGCGGTACACCGGCGCCTCCCGACCGGGCCGCCCGATCGGCCAGCACCTCGCGACCGAGGCGTCCCCGTGATCGTGATCCTCGCCGGGTGCTCCGGGGAGGCGCCCGAGGACACCGCGGGCCCGGCACCCGATTCGCGCCCGGAGCTCGCGCCGCTGGTCGCGCCGAGCGCCGCGTGCCCGGTGATCGCGCCCGGGGAGGTCACGTTTCGGTCGGGCGGGGTCGATCGGCGGGTGTTGATCGCGTATCCGGCCGACGCCCCGCCGGGGATGCCGGTCCTGACGGTGTGGCACGGCCTCGGCCAGGACCCGGAGCGGATGGTCGACCAGATGGACCTCGTCGCGTTCGCCGACGCGAACCGGGTGGTGGCGGTCGCCCCCGCGTCGCTGACCCCGACCGGCGCGACGTGGGACGTGTACGCCGGGGGCCTCGACGCCGTCCTGTACGACGATCTGCGGACCTGCCTCGCGAATCAGCTCGGGGTGGACCTCGAGCGGGTGTGGGCCGCTGGGTTCAGCTTCGGGTCGTGGTGGGTGACCTGGCTCGCCGAGAACCGCGGGGACACGCTCGCCGCGATCCATGAGCTGTCCGGCGGGGTCGCGGACGACACGGTGCCGTACGCCCCGCTCCCGTGGGCGATGCCGGTCCTGCTGGAGTTCGGGGGCGCCGACGACGTGTACGACGACGCGCTCGATCACCACTTCGTGTTCGCCGACACCACCGCCGCGTTCGCCGACGCGCTCACGGCCGACGGGCACCTCGTCGTCACCTGCGATCACGGCGGCGGACACCGCCTGCCGGACGACGTCGCGGCCACCAACGCCGCGTGGTTCCCGCCGCACGTGTTCGGCGGATCGTCCCCGTTCGCGGCCAACCTCGACGGGCTCCCCGCCGGCTGTCGGTAGCCGCCCCGGGGTTGCCGCCGCCGGGTGCGTGTGAAAACTCACACCAGGTGGTGAACCATGCACAGCGGGTTGTTCCGGTGTCCGGCGTGCGGCCAGTGGAACCGCGTGTCCATCCCCGGGCCCGGGCGGCCGAAGTGCGGGCGGTGCAAGGCCGCGGTGCCGGTGGACGGAGCCCCGATCGCGGCGACCGACGACGAGCTCGACCAGCTGATTCGGACCAGCCCGATCCCGGTGCTGGTGGACTTCTGGGCCGACTGGTGCCAGCCGTGCCGGGTGCTCGGCCCGATCCTCGCCGAGCTCGGCACGCGTCGTGCAGGGAAGCTGTTGGTGGTGAAGGTGGACACGCAGCGGTACCAGCGGAACGCGTCGGCGCTCGGGGTCGAGGGGATCCCGGCGGTGTTCTTGTTCGCAGGGGGGAACCTGGTCGATCGCGCCGTCGGGGTGCGCCCGCTCCCGGAGTGGGAGCAGTTCGTGGGGCCGCACCTCCCGCGGTGATCCGTTTACAGCGCCATCCGCCCGAATCACTGACTCGGTCGAAACCCGCGGGCGCCGCCGATCGGCCCCCCGACGTACGGAGGTCGCGTGCACAGATGGCTCGCGGTGGGGACGCTCGTCTGTCCCGGGTCGGCGATCGCCGCGGAGTCCGCGCTGGATCGCGCGGCCCCGGGGCTCGGCGGGGAGTGGTCGGCGCGGACGACGTTCGTGTCGGGTCCGGTCGCTCGGGCGACCGAGGTCGACACGCTCAGCGGCGCGGTGCCGATCGAGGCTGCGTTCGATCCCACGCTCCGGTTCGGGGTGTCGGGGATCGTCCGCGTCGGGTTGCCCGCCTCGTCGCTGGTCTCGGCGGCGTGGGGCGTGTACCGGGACCAGTCGCTGTGCGACACCTGCGACGAACCCGGCGCGGCGCGGCTGCACGGGTCGGAGCTGCTGGGGTCCACCGACCTCACCCTGTCCGTGCGGCATCACCACCCGCTCGGCGACGACTCAGGCGCCACGCTGGTCGTCCGCGCCGATCTCGTGGTGCCCGCCTCGCGGGACGCGCTGGTGTGCAACCCGATGTACGCCGCACCCGGGGCCGGCGCGACGTTCGGGCTGCCGGCGGGGCGGTCGGTCGTGTCGGTCGGGGTGTCGGCCCTGCGGCCGTTCTACGCCTACGACGCTGCTCCGGTCGGACGGTGCGCCCCCGCCCTCCGCGACGCGCCCGAGGTCCGCACGCTGACCGGGGTGGTCGCGCCGACCCCGTGGGACGGCACCTGGTTCGCCGGGTCGAACCCGTCGCTGACCGGGGCGGCGGTGGTCGGGTGGAGCGACCTGCACGCGCTGATCCCCCACGCCCCCGAGCGCCTCCGGACCGAGGCCAGCCTCGGGCTGCGGTTCCAGCGGAACCCGGTCGACCCCGCGGTCACCGTCGACGCGCTGACCGGCGCGGTCGAGGTCCCCCCGTCGAGCCGCCCGCTCCGGACCGCGATCCCGTGGTCGGTCGAGGCCGGCTACGCGATCGCCCGCGCGATCGACCTGACGTTCTCCGTGTCGAATCAACAACCCGTTCAACTCGCCGATCCCGGCGGCACGTTCCGCGCGCTCCCGGCCACCACCGCGTTCACCGCGGCGGTGACCGGCCGCCGGTGAGGGAGCTCCGATGACGCCGTTCGTCCCTGCGTTGCTGATCGCGTGCCAACCCGGCACGATCGACACCGTCCAACCCGGAGCCGTCGCGAAGTCCGCGCTCGACGGCGAGTGGTACTGGCGCTCCACGATCGAGACCGTGCCGTACGGCACCGCGTCGACGTTCGTCGGGGCGCAGGACGACCTCGAGCGGATCCGGTGGGAGATCCAGGAGGATCTGCTGCTCGGGTACCGGTCGTACACCCACGTCGACGGCGACGGCGCCGACGACAGCACCACGCCGATCCTGGCGTTCCCGATCCTCGACCAGTTCGACATCCGTCGCGGGTACGACCACACCACGGGCGAAGAGTCGAACGTGATCGAGGAGAACCGCGAGCGTCCGTGGTACGACCGCGACTACGTCCGGGTCGACTGGTCGACCAACGAGGCGAGCGCCCCGTTCACGTTCGGCGGGCTCGAGCTCGAGCTGCTCGACTGGGTGTCGAACGACGACCGGGCCGAGGACGCGCCCCAGTTCGACGACAGCGACGGCGACGGCGTGATCGACAGCCTGCTGCTGACCCAGCACGCCCTGGTCCAGCCGGACACCGAGGAGCTGCCCGGGTACGGCGACGTCCCGGTGTGCCTGTTCTTCGGCCAGGCCGAGTACGAGTGCGGTCCGACCGAGCTCGGGGTGGTCCAGTCGTTCGTCCGGGTCGACACGCGGACCCCGGTGCTCGGCGAGGTGTACGACGACCGGCACATGGAGACGTTCGGGTTCTTCTCGACCGAGCGGATCGCGTGGGACGAAGGCTACGGGCTGGTCGAGCCGAACCGCGTCCGGTACGCGAACCGGCACCCGCTGTGGGTCCAGGACGTCGCGACGGTGAACGGCGCCCTCCAGTGCGCGACCTCCGCCCGGACCGGCGACTGTACGTCGTTCACCCACGACGAACACCCGGTGCCGGTGGAGATCCCGTACCGCGAGCGCGAGGTGCGGCCGATCGTGTACCACGCCGGCCCGAACTTCCCCCCGGACCTCGCCCCGATCATGGGGGAGGTCGCGACCGCGTGGAACGAGCCGCTCCGCGACGCGGTGAACGGCCTGCGGTACTGGGAGTGCATCGACGCCGGCGGCGAGCCGAAGGCGTGCGAGGACGGCAAGGACCCGGACCTGCAGGTGTTCGTGTGGTGTCCGAACAACCCGTCGCTCGCGTCGGATCCGCCGCTGTGCTCCACCGATCACACCGGCCCGGACGGGCACCCGGACGGGATCCCGGATCCGATCCGGGTCGGTGACCTGCGGTACCACCTGGCGGACGTGGTGACGAACCCGCAGCTGTCGAGCCCGTACGGCTACGGGCCCTCCGCCGCGGACCCCGTCGGGACCGCGATCCCGCTCGCGGACGGGACGCAGCTCGCGCTCGGCGCCGGCGAGATCGTCCAGTCGAACGCGTTCCTGTACGAGTACGTGCTGGATCGCGTGTCGCATCAGGTCGCGGATCTGGTCCAGCTGCTGAACGGCGAGATCTCGACCGACGCGTTCGTCGCGGGCGAAGATGTCTCGCAGTGGGTCGACGCGGTGAACGGGGGCGACGGGGCGGCCGCGGTCGGCGCGACCTACGGGATGCCCGAGACCTGGACCTCGGCGCTGGTGGCCGAGCGGCTGGGCTTGATCTCCAACGGGTTCTCCCCGTTGATCGCGCCGTACCTCCCGACGACCCGGCCCACCCCCAGCACCTTCGACGCGTTCCTCGCCTCGGCGACCGACGCGATCGACCGGTCCGGCGCGTTCGGCGGGGGTGCGGCCGAGGCGGATGCGGCGTTCGCGGCGGTCCTCGCCTCGCCGTTCGACGAGCTGACCTGGGTGCCGGAGACGATCGGCAGCTACGGGTTCGACCCCGCGACGTCGCCGTCGGCGCTGTCCGGGCGGTCGCCGCTCGAGATGCTGGACCCGATCCACGCGACCGACCGCGAGCAGTGGCGGGTGATCGCCGGTCAGCACGCGGTCGACCTCGATGACGGCGCGTTCACCGACAGCTCGCTGGTGGGCCTGGCCCGCGACTACGCCGCCCGCGGCCTCTCGTACGACGAGATCGTCCAGGACGTGCGCCTGAACTCGTTCCGCGAGGTGATGCTGCACGAGATCGGGCACACGCTCGGGTTGCGCCACAACTTCAGCGGCAGCTTCGACGCGTTCAACTTCCGTCCGGAGTACTGGGCGCTGCGCGACGACGGCGACATGGGCCCGCGCCACGTCGACCCCGAGACCCCGCGCGAGACGAACGGACGGATCCACGAGTACCAGTACAGCACGGTGATGGACTACCCGGGATCCCGGAACGTGGGCTGGGCGGGCCTCGGGTACTATGACCACGCCGCGGTGAAGTTCGGGTACGGCCAACTGTGCGAGGTGCTGACCGACGTGCCGGAGGCCGACGCGATCCAGGGGCTGCCGAACGTCGACGGGATCTCGTTCGTGTCGGCGTATGCGTCGAGCAACGTGCTGCCGTCGGTGTTGCTGTTCTACACCAGCGGTGCGTTCCTCGACCTGCACTACACCGACTACCCGGCGATGGCCGGCGATCTCGCGGCGCGGGCCGACGTGCCGCTGTCCCGGCTGGTCCCGACGATCGGCGACGTGGGGTCGTTCGCCGACGGCCTGGTGGTGGGGGAGGG
>JBEBJW010000539.1:0-5517 GCA_040079715.1 Myxococcota bacterium
ACCTGCTGCCCCTCGACGGCGGCGAAGCGGTCGCGGTCGACACCGGGGAGCTCGAGCCCGCCGCGTTCGCGTGGTCGCCCGACGGCGCGACCCTCGCGGTCCCCGCCCCGATCCCGCCGACCGAGGCCGAGGAGGAGGCGAAGGCCGCGACCGGCGACGTGGTGGTGTGGGGCGAGCCCCACCCGGACCGCCTGTGGACCGTGCCGATCGCGGGGGGCGCCCCGACGAGGGTCGGCGACGCCGACGTCCACGTCGCCGAGATCGCGTGGTCCCCCGACGGCCGGACGATCGCGGCGATCGTGTCCCCGACCGGTGACCCGCTGGAGGTCGTGCTCCGCACCGTCGCGACGCTCGCGGTCGACACCGGCGCCCTCACCACCCTCGTCCCCGTCCCCGGCGGCGCCACCCGGCCCGAGTGGTCCCCCGACGGCGCTCACCTCGCGTGGCTCGGCACCCGCGACACCCTGACCCTCCACAACACGCTGAACGTCCGCGCCGCCGACGGGTCCCACCCGCTGGAGCTCGCCCACGCGCTCGACCCGACCCTCGGCGACTTCGCGTGGGCCGGGCCGGACGCGGTGGTCGCGACGATCACCCACCGGACCGCGACCGAGCTCGTCCGGATCGGGCTCGACGGCCGCTCCGAGGTCGTCCCCGGGATCCCGGATCACCCGGTCCTCACGTCGCTCGCCGGCGGCGGCGCCCGGTTCGCGACGATCGCGCAATCGCCGACCGTCCCGCCGGAGCCCGCCTGGCTCGACCTCGCTGGCGGACGCGGGGTCGCGGCCCACCCGAACGACGTGTCCGGCTGGGCGCTCGGCGCGGTCGAGGTCGTGTCGTGGCGCGGACCCGGCGGGGCCACGATCGAGGGCGTGCTGACGATGCCGCCCGGCGCGACCGGTGCGGTGCCGCTGATGGTGTACCCCCACGGCGGCCCGGACTCGGTCACGACCCTGTCGTTCGACGAGCGGACGCGGTACTTCGCCGGGAAGGGCTACGCGGTCCTCCGGCCGAACTACCGCGGCGGCACGGGCTACGGACACGCGTTCTACGCGGCGAACCGCGGCAAGCTCGGCGCCCTCGAGTTCGGCGACATCGAGGCCGGGGTCGACGCGCTGATCCGGCGCGGCACCGCGGATGCGGCGCGGCTGGTGTACGGCGGGTGGTCGTGGGGCGGGTACCTCACCGCGTGGACGATCGGGCACACCGACCGGTACCGAGCGGCCGTCGCCGGCGCGGCGGTGGTCGACGTGATCAGCCAGTACGCCCTGTCGGACCTGAACCACGGGGTCGCGGCCGACTGGGAGTACCGCGGGAACCCGTGGACCGCGCCCGCCCGGTTCGCGCGGAGCAACCCGGTCGGATCCCTGGTCCACGCCACCACCCCGACCCTGATCGCGCACGGGCGGAGCGACGTTCGGGTCGACTTCTCCTCCTCGGTGATCCTGTGGCGCGCGCTGACCGACATCGGGTGCCCGGTCGAGCTGCTCGCGTTCCCGGACGAGCCCCACGGGTTCCGCGACCCGCGCCACGTGATCCACCTGCTCGACCAGTGGACCGGGTGGTACGACCAGCACCTGCCGGCGCGGTGAACCGACCCCGGGCTTGCCGAATCGTCGCGACGCTGTCATCCTCCCCGGAGGCGAGGACGCGATGGGCGCGCGTGAGATCGAGCAGTTCTGGTCCACGTTCCGGGCGCAGGCCCGCGGGCTCGGTCCGCGGTCGGACCACGCATTCACCGTGGTGGCAGAGGCGCTCCGCTCGGTGGATCCGCGGATCCGGCTGATCCCGGTGTACGGCGGCGGGCTGCGGCACGCGGTGCTGTCCGCCGAGGGGGACCTCGACGTCGGGCCAGTGATCGACGCGGTGGTCGCCGCGCCGCCGCCGGCGGGCTGGGCGTGGCTCGCGACGGTCGACGCGGGGCTGCTCGACGATCGGCGAAACCCGAGCCTGTTCCCGCCGGACGCCAGCGGCGAGGTGCTGTTCCGGATGGCCCGCGGCGGCGATCGCCTGTGGCGACCCCGCGACGTGGCGTTCGGCGTCACCTTCCCGTCCGAGGCCGCCGCGGAGTCGTTCTTGACCCTGCTGGACGCGGTCGCCGAACCGAAGATGGACGGTGAGCTCGAGACGTTCGACGACGTGGGCTGGGAGGAGGGCGCGCTCGCGTACGGGGTGGTGGTCACGGTCCACCTGGTCCCGAGCCACGCCCGGATCACCACGGTCGAACGGCTGCTCGCGACCCTCGCGGCCCCGCTCGGCGGGACGAACGCCGGCTGGGGCTCGACGGGCGCGCTCGGGCAGCCCTGAAGCTACTGCGCGCTACGGCGCGTGGACCTGGGCCGACCAGTCGTCGGGGATCCGCTGGTCGAGCCACACCTGACCGCCGGCCAGGTGGTCGTACCCGAACCACCAGCCGGGCGCGGGGCCCTGCGGGGTCCCGGCGCCGTCGAACAGGTCGACGGTGACCTTGCGCCCGCCGTCGGACGGGTCGGTGACCCGCACGGTGCCGGCGCGCTCGGTGACCGTCCCGTCGGTGACGAGCTGGGTGACCTGGCGCTGGCCGATCCGCGCGCTCGGCTGGGCCGCGAGGGTCGAGATCCGCTCCCACAGCGCGAAGTAGTTGTAGTTGCTGATCCAGATGTCCGGGCAGTACCCCATGATGTCGGTGTACACCGTGGGGTCCTTCATCTCGTCGTTCAGCAGATCGTAGCCCCAGGTGCCGATCAAGGCGTCCGGGTACGGATACTTCGGATCGATCCCGGCCGCCCCGCCGCAGTCGGCGTGGAACCGGCCGTGGGCGTGGCCGATCTCGTGGACCATCGTGTCGGCCGCGACGTCCGGGTACCCGAGGCCGATCGACGACCGGAGCGAGGTGTTGGTCAGGCTGATCCCCGGCGACGACAGGCCGGCGATGCACCCGCTCGCGCAGTAGGAGAAGAACGAGTCGTCCGGGACGAACATCCCGTAGTAGTAGGTGTTCGGCTTCACGTCCGCGTCGCCGCGCAGGCTCGAGATCTCGCCGAGCAGCTTCTGCCACTGGAGCGGGTTCACCGCGGTCACCGCCGAGTCGTACGGCAGCGGGTCGCCGACCTCGATCGTGATCGACGACGCCGGGTAGATCCGGTACATCGCGTCGCGCCAGGCGTCGAGCTGGGCCTGGCTCGTGTCCGGCATCCGGTTCGACCCGTCGGCCTGGTACACGACCGGCACCACCACCACGGTCACGTCGTCGGTCGCGCCGGTCGGCAGCCCGCCGTCCATCGAGACCTCGCTCGACCAGCTCGTCGCCGCGAGATCGCCGCCGCCGGGGCCGGCGTCGTCCGCCTCGCGCAGCTCGATCGAGAACTCGGTCGACGCCGCGATCTGGTCGCCGGTGAGGTGGAAGTTGATCGTGGTGCGGAGCTTGTCGTCGACCGACTCGGCGGACACGTCGACCGTCGACTCGACCACCACGTCCGGTACGCCGTCGGTGGTGACGGTGAGCACGCCGGTGATCGACCGCGCGGTGAACGTGTCGTCCGGCCGCACGAACACCCGGATCAGCGCGTCGCGCCCGATCACCACCGGCGCCTGGCGCGCGGCCGGGACCACCCCGCCGGCCATCAGGATCGCCTCGACGCCCTGGTACAGGCTGATCTTGCCGATGCCGATCCCGGACGGGATCGCCGTCGGGGCCTGGGTGGTGCCGGTCGGATCGGTGTCGTCGTCGTCGCCGGCGATCCCGTCGTCGTCGTCACCCTGGACGCCGTCTTCGTTCTTACATGCGCCGCCGAGCAGCGCCATCCATAGAACCAGCGAAATCGAGCGCATAGAACTCTCCGGGGCGCAGGTTGGACCGCTGGGATCGGCCTCGCGTCGAAAACGCGTAAAGCCGCGAATCAATCGTTCAATCCGTTGTTTTTGGCCGCGGCTCGGCGCAGACGAACACCAACGCCGGGGGGAGGTTCCGCCAGGCGATCGGGGTCGTGGTCACCGAACCGAACCGGGCGTCGAGGGCCCGCCGGAGCCGCCGCGCGGCGGGAAGGAGCTGCGCGTGGACGTACCCGAACGTGACCATCTTGCCGTCCGGCGCCAGCACGTCGAGGATCGCGTCGAACACCTCGCGCTGGAGCGCGTCCGACCAGATCGCCCACGGCAGGCTGCTCACGACCCGGTCGGCGTGGGACTGGCCCATCTCGCCGAGGATCGCCCGCAGCTCCTGCGCGTACCGGGCCTCGACCCGGACCGTCGGGAACCGCTCACGCAAGATCGCCGCCAGCGCCGCGTTCGGCTCGAGCGCCACGAACGGACCGGACGCCGCGGACCCGTCGTGGCCGCGGGCGACGATCTCGGCGGTCATCGGGCCGGTCCCGGCGCCGAGCTCGACCACCACCTGCCCCGGACGGAGATCCGCCGCGTCGACCATCCGGCGGGCGAGGTCCACCCCGGACGGCGCGACCGCCCCGACCAGCACCGGATCCCGCGCGAACTCCCGGAAGAACGAGACCACCGACATCACTGCAGCCCCTTTCGACACTGGACGTGGAGCGCGAACGCCCCCTCAGCGTCGCCCGCCCCCTCGACCACGACGAGCCAGGTGGCGGTGCCCTGGTGGACGAGCTCGAGGCGCTCGTTTCCCACCCCTTCGACGATGTTCCCCTCGCACGGGGTGACCGAGGAGGCGCCGTCGGTCGGGCAGTCGTCGCCCGCCCACTTGAACGCGAACAGGTCGAGGTCGGCGCACGGGCTGTCCATCCAGAGGAACGCCCGCCACTCGCCCTCGGGCATCACCAGCCGGTAGATCCGCTCCTCGCCGCCGTCGTGGTCGATCGTCCGCGGCCAGCAGAAGTTCTTCTCGTACCACCGGCTGTCGTACCGGCGGACCCCGCCGACGGTGTGGCCGACGATCGTCTGCCCGCAGGAGATCGTGTCCGTGACGCAGTCTGGCCCGTTGACCGGACCGCCGTCCGCGATGTCACCGCACTGCGCGGAGGTGATCGCGGCCTCGGGCCGGGGCGGCGTGGTCGACACGCCGGGGAGGATCGCGGGGAGCAGCGGCTTGCGCTCGCGCAGCTCGAGCTTCTCGCCGGCGTGGCGCGGACCGGTGAACTCGCCCTGCTCGGACGGCAGCGACGAGCACGCGAGGCCGAGACCGGCGACCAGCCCGACCACCACGCCGAGGGGCGCGACCCGACCGTGGCGGCGCGAGGACCGCGTCACCGGATCCCCAGCTGCTGCTTGAGCGCCTCGGCGCGCTCCGGGCTGGCCTTGCGGACCGCCATCGGCAGCGCGAAGTACGCGAGCCCGGCCGGGATCGCGGCGCACAGCGACAGGCCGAACGTGGCCGGCACGCCGATCACCGACGTGAACGCGGTCCAGAACAGAGCCGACCGGACGTACGCCACCAGCACCGACTTGGCCGACATCGGGATCTTCACCCCGCGGTCGTCGCTGACCATGAACGCGGACTCGAGCGGGATCAGCGGGATGAACATCACGTGGACGAACAGGGTGGCGATCGTCCCCACCCCCTCGATC
>JBEBJW010000540.1:0-5513 GCA_040079715.1 Myxococcota bacterium
CCCACCACCACCACCCCGGCGGTCACCCGGCCGAGCACCACCCGCCGGAGCTCCGCCCGGGCCGACCCGAGCTCGTACGCGCGATCGGGACCCATCGGGTCTGCGCAGGCCGCGAGCAGGCGCCCCTCGTGGCGGGCGCGCTCCTCCGCCCGGCGACGCCGCTCCGGGAACGTCCACCAGTCGAGCTCGAGGTCCACCCGGTGCAGCGCGAGCTCGGTCCACCACTGGACCTCGGCGATCCTGCGCGGATCCTCCCGCAGATCGAGCCGCGCGACCTGGTCGAGGATCGCCTCGCGGACGCGGTCGATCGCGTCGGACCGGGTGGGCCCGGCGCCCTCGGCGTCGATCGCCGGCGCGAACGCCGCCCACCCGCTGGTCGTCGGGCCGACCACCGCGTCGAACCGCAGCCGGAGCCCCGGCCGGAGCAGATCCACCTGCGGGAGGGCGAGCTCGATCGACGCCGTGTCCGGCGGGCCGGTGAACACCGCCGACAGCAGCGCGGCGTACCGGCCGTGGTCCATCCAGTCCTCGGTGATCGCGCGGCGCAGCTCGGCCGCGACCTGATCGACCGTCCGGCCGATCGCGAACGGGGCCGGGACCATCAGCGGCACGATCTTCGGCGCGCCGCCGGGTCGTCGGAGCTCGACGATCCACAGCGGGAACACGGTCCGGAGCGACATCGAGGACCGGCTATCCCGGACGATCGCTGCCGGGCACCCGGTCTACCCGGCCTACCCCGGCCTACCCCGGCCTACCCCGGGCTACTTCGACCGGAAGGCGGCCCGCGCGGCGGAGGTCCGGGCCGCCTTCCGGTCCTTCTTCGCCTGGGCCGCATCCTCGGCCGATCCCACGTGCTGCCGCTCCTCCTGTGGGGGCAGGACCGCGGGGACGCCGAGCGCGTCGAGCCACAGCTCCCGCGACCAACCCATCGAGTGGTACTGGTGGTGGTCCTCCTCGGGCTCGACCTCATCGGCGGCGGCGCGGAGGATCGCGGCGACGTCAGGGTCCACGCTGCCGGCCAGCTTGCCGAGCAGGCTCCAGTTCTGGTGGTCCTTGACCTCGGCCGCGACCACGCAGTCCGCCGCCGTCAACTGAGCCGCCACCGGGTCCCCGCTGGCGATCCCCTGCTCGATCGCCGACACCAGCGCGAGGCCGATCGTCCGGACCGGCATCCGGGCGACCACGTCGAGCTCGGGGTCCATCCCGAGCGACTCCACCGTCCGCCGCGCGATCTGGACGTGCCGCTCCGTCTGTCGCAGATAGTGCTCCCACTCCTTGCGCAGATCGGGGTTCACCGCGCACCGGAGCGCGGCCCGATACACCTGGACGCCGCCCAGCTCCGCCTCGAGCACCTGGTACACGAGATCGCGGATCGCGGTCCGGGTCGCGCCGTGGGTCTCGCGCTGGGGATCGGCTCGGGTCGCGGGCTCCGGCCGGTCGGTCGCCTTCGTCGCCATCGTCCTCTCCGGGGTGCGGCGTGAGTTGCAGACGTATTCCGAACGAGGCGCGAACCAAAAAACGTTCGCACGACGATCGGATCGTTTCGATCCGCAACCGGTCCGTCTTACGTCGACAGACCGAGGGAGCCGATGAACCAGAACGATTCCACGCCGACCCGTCCCCGCACGTCCGACCCGATGCCCGCCCGCGGACCGGACGCGCCCGACACGAACCTCAAGTCGAAGATGCTGCAACCGTTCCGAGCGGATCCGACCGGACAGGTCCTGACGACCGACCAGGGGATCCCGGTCGCGAACACCGACGACTCGCTGAAGGCCGGCCCGCGCGGCCCGACGCTGCTCGAGGACTTCCACCTCCGGGAGAAGCTGACCCGGTTCGATCACGAGCGGATCCCCGAGCGGGTGGTGCACGCCCGCGGGGCAGCGGCCCACGGGTACTTCCAGGTGTACGCGTCGATGGCGGAGTGGACCCGCGCGACGTTCCTGTGCGACCCGGCGCTGAAGACGCCGGTGTTCGTGCGGTTCTCGACCGTGGTGGGTTCGCGCGGGTCGGCGGACACGGTGCGGGACGTGCGCGGGTTCGCGGTGAAGTTCTACACCCCCGACGGGAACTTCGACCTCGTCGGCAACAACATGCCGGTGTTCTTCATCCAGGACGGGATCAAGTTCCCGGACCTGATCCACGCGGTCAAGCCCGAGCCGGCGAACGAGATCCCGCAGGCCGCGTCGGCCCACGACACGTTCTGGGACTTCGTGTCGCTCGTGCCCGAGTCGGCGCACATGGTGATGTGGGCGATGAGCGACCGGGCCCTGCCGCGCAGCTACCGGATGATGGAGGGGTTCGGGGTCCACACGTTCCGGCTGATCGACGCCGCCGGCCAAGCCAATCTGGTCAAGTTCCACTGGAAGCCGGTCCTCGGCGCGCACTCGCTCGCGTGGGACGAGGCCCAGAAGTTGTCCGGCAAGGATCCGGACTACCACCGCCGCGACCTGTGGAACGCGATCGAGACCGGCGCGTTCCCGGAGTACGAGCTCGGGGTGCAGATCGTCCCCGAGCAGGACGTGCTGAAGTACGGGTTCGATCTGCTGGACGCGACGAAGCTGTTGCCGGAGGAGCTCGTCCCGGTGCGGCGGGTCGGCAAGATGGTGCTGGATCGGAACCCGCAGAACTTCTTCGCCGAGACCGAGCAGGTCGCGTTTCATCTCGGCAACCTGGTGCCCGGGATCGACCTGACGAACGACCCGTTGCTCCAGGCGCGGCTGTTCTCGTACCTCGACACGCAGCTGACCCGGCTCGGCGGGCCGAACTTCGCCGAGCTCCCGATCAACCGGCCGGTGGTCCCGGTGCACAACCACCAGCAGGACGGGCTCCACCGGACGACGATCGCCACCGGCAAGGCGAACTACCACCCGAACAGCATCGGCGGCGGCTGCCCGATGACCTCGGGCGGACGCGGGTTCGTCCACTACGAGGAGCGGGTCGAGTCGCACACGATCCGCGCCCGCAGCGACAGCTTCCGCGACCACTTCAGCCAGGCCGGGCTGTTCGTCCGGAGCCAGTCCGCCCCCGAGCGACGGCACCTGGTGGCCGCGCTCAGGTTCGAGCTCGGCAAGGTCAACCGGCCGGAGATCCGGATCCGGACCCTGGGGGTGCTGGCGGAGATCGACCCGGCGCTCGCCCAGGACGTAGCGGACGGGATCGGCGTTCCGGTTCCCGACGCGCGTCCCGAGCCGCCGCCCGGGACGTCCGCGTCGGTCCGGCGCACCGGGGACGCCGGGCTCGCGTCGGCGCCGTCGCTGAGCCTGGCGCACCAGCCGATGGACACGATCCGGACCCGCCAGGTCGCGATGCTGCTCGCCGACGGGTTCACCGGCGCGGCCGCGGTGGCGCTGCGGTCTGCGTTGATGGCCGCTGGCGCAGTGGTCGACGTGATCTCGCTGACGCTCGGCGTGGCGCACGGCGACGACGGCTCGGCCCTGCCGATCGCGGGGACGTTCCACACCGCCACGTCGGTGTCGTACGACGCGGTGGTCGTGCCGGGGGGCGCGGACATCCCGGCGCTCGCCGCCCACCGGCCGGCGCTCGCGTTCGTCCGCGACGCGTTCGAGCACTTCAAGCCGATCGCCGGGCTCGGGGAGGCCCGCGCGCTGTTCGCCGCCGTGGACCCGCTGCTCGCCGAGGGCGGACCGGGGGTGGTGCTCGGCGACCAGCCGACCGACCGGTTCGTGACCGGGACGATCGCGGCGATCGCGGCCCACCGGCACTGGGACCGGCCGCTCGAGGGGTGAACGATCTTACAGTTTCGGCTGCGTTCGGGTGTGGTATAGTCATGCCCCGATCGCAGCCGTCCCTGTCGGGACCGTGGAGCCACGATGCGCGCGCAGTTCGTCGGAGTGTGGGTCGCCGTCCTCGGGTGCGCCGAGCCTGCAGACGGGGACCTGGCCGGGATCGGGGCGCCGTTCGACGACGCGACGGCCCAGGTGTCGTCGGAGGGGACCGCGGACGGGGCCGCGCTGCGGGCGGCCCTCGCGGTGAACCTCGGGGATCCGCTGACCGCCGGCGCCCCGACGACGTACACCGTCAGCGGCGCCGACCCCGGAGAGAAGGTGATCCTGGCGGCGTCGACCGCGGGTGTCGGCCCGGGGCCGTGCCCGGCGGTGATCGGCGGGCTGTGCCTCTCGCTGAACGCGCCGCTGCTGAACCTCGGCGCGGTGTTCGCGGACGCGCAGGGCGTGGCGGTGTTCCCGGTGGTGGTCCCCGGTGGCACCCCGAGCGGGGCCGAGCTCTCGGTCCAGGCGATCGCGAAGCGCGGCGTCGGGGGCGCGCAGTCGGTGAAGTCGAACCCGCGGACCGACGTGGTGGGGGCCTCCGGTCTGGCGTCCGGGTTGGCGTTCCCGGGGAACGGCGCGCCGGAGAGCGACATCCGGCTCGTGTGGGACGGGGCGGACCTGCTGCCCCGCGTCGGCCACACGGTGATCCTGCGGTACCGGCCCGCGTACCAGGACGGGTACTACGCGGTGGCGTGGCACTCCCCGAACGACGGGGTGTGGGACAGCGGCGTGTACTCGTGGGGCACCCACCCCTACCCGGGCGGCGACGGAAGCGTGAACGCGTCGGGGCAGGCCCTCGACGGGTCGGGCAGCACCGGGACCGAGCACTATTGGGAGAGCGCCGGGCTCGGGGTGGCGGCCGACTACCTCGCGAGCCCCGGCGGCACGTCGGTGGCGATCGTCGAGGACGTCTGGGTGGTCCAGGTGCGGAAGTGCCGCCAGATCGTCGGCGGTCCGGACAACGGCAAGTTCGAGCACATCTACGTCCCCGACCTGCTCGGGAACCCGACGTTCCAGATCCGCCAGCTCACCACCACCGTCGGGTCGGGCGGCGCGGATCCTGCGTTCTACCTCGGCGGATCCGACTGGCGGGCCACGTTCCCGTTCGGGGCGGACCAGAACGACGAGACCGTCAACGGCGTGCTCCGCGGGATCCAACTGTACGACACGTTCCTGTCGGACGCGGACGCGGCGATCGAAGCCGCGAACATCTCGTCGGACACGCCGGTGACCGCGGCGGGCCTCGCGTCGGTCCACTACCTGAACCAGAACCCGACCCCGGACGACGTCACGGATCGGTCGGGCGCCGGCCACGATCCATCGTGGGCGAACGCGTTCCGCCCGGCGCTGTGGCAGGAGTGACCGCTCACTCGCACCCGACGTAGTACGAGTAGCTCGAGTCACTGTCCGACGGGCTCAACCGACCGCTGACCGCGGCGCACCCGCTGCCGACGAACGTCGACGACCCGGACGCGGCGTCGCTGCGGTAGTCGCTGTCGTGCTGCGCGCGGCGTTGGTTCGCGATCCACAGCACGTTGCCGACCGGTCCCTGCCCTTCGAGGCCGAAGGTGCCCTGGGCGTCGACCCACCACCGGCCGGGCAGCGGCGGCGCGCCGAGCATCGCGGTCAGGCCCTGGACATCCAGCGGGTGGAGCTCGCGGCCGTTGATGAACACCCCGGTGGTCCGCCCGGCCCCGCCGCCCGACGCCTCGGCCGGAGCGA
>JBEBJW010000541.1:0-5513 GCA_040079715.1 Myxococcota bacterium
GCGACGCCGTCGACGTCGACGAACAACCCGCCCCCCCGGTCAGCGTCATTGTCGCGGACCACGGATCCGGTCAGGTCGACGCTGGTCCGGGTGGCGACGACGACCCCGCCGCCCCGGCCGTCGGAGCGGTTCCCCTCGATCGTGGTGCCGGTGATCGCCACGGTGGACTGGGCTGCGGTGACGATGCCACCGGAGTGGTTCCCGGTGACGATGCAGTCGGTGATCGTCGACGTGCCGGCGGAGGTCTGGCGGATGCCCGCGCCACTCGCGCCGCGGACGGTGAGGCCGGTGAGGGTCGAGCCAGCAGCGAGCTGCAGCCCGTCGGACGGTCCGGCGTCCAACACGGTCACCGCCGCCCCGTCGAGCGAGGCGAGGTCCACCGCGCCCCCGGTGAACGAGCCGACGTAGGTCCCGGGGCAGACCAGCACGTCCGACCCGTCCACCGCCGCGTCGAGCGCGAGCTGCAGATCGGTGAACGTGGCGAGGCCGTCGACGGTGACGAGGCCGTCGTCGGACGTCCGGTCGCAGTCCGTCACCCGGCGATCTCCGCACACGTCCGGTGCGCCCGGGAACACGTCGGGGTCGACGTCGTCGCAGTCCGCCCCGACGACCGACCCGTCGTGGTCGGCGTCGATCCCGGGTGGGTCGGTGTCCGCGTCGCTGTCGGTGTCGCTGTCGGTGTCGGTGTCGGTGTCGGTGTCGGCGTCGGCGGGCGCGCTCGATTTGTCGTCGTCGGGTCCACCGGCGCAGGCGGCCAGCAGCAACCCGACGATCGCAGTCCAATCGGATCCGGTCATGATGACACTCCTCACGCCCCCAACCGGCAGGCGATGCAGAATGTGCGGATGCCGGCCGACCGGTCGCACCCCGTGACCGTTCGTGACGATTCGTCTCCGCCAGGCCCGCGCCCGGGGATCTGGTAGCCTGCCGCCGGTGGGGGTGGCGATGACCTGGGGCAAGCTGTGGATCGGGCTCGCGGTGGCGGCCCTGGTGGTGTTCGGGATCCCCGCGGCGGTGATGGCGGCGACGTTCCTCGGCAACGCGCCGCTGGTCGACGGGCGGGCGCTCCCCGGCGGCGCGGTGACGATCGTGGACGGGTACGTCTCGATGTACCTGATCCCGACCGGCGACGGCCGATACCTGCTGATCGACGCCGGGAACGACCCGGAGGCCGCCGCGATCGATCGGGCCCTCGCCTCGAGGTCGGCGACCCGCGCGGACGTGGCGGCGATCGCGCTGACCCACGGCCACGGTGACCACACCGCCGCCTGCGCAGCGTTCCCGTCGGCGACCGTGTATGCGCTCGACAAGGAGGGGCCGGTGCTGCGCGGGGAGGCCGGGACGCGCGGCCCGCTCCCGCGGCTGTTCGGCGCCCAGGCGGCCCCGTGCGCCGCCGCGATCACCTACGTCGCCGACGGGGCGGCGGTCCCGGTCGGGCCGCTGGTCGCGCGGGTGTTCGCGACCCCGGGCCACACCGTCGGCAGCGCCACCTGGCTGGTCAACGGGGTGCTGTTCTTCGGGGACGAGGCCAGCGCCACCTCCGACGGCGCGGTCACCCCGGCGCCGTGGGTGTTCAGCGACG
Organism: Myxococcota bacterium; assembly: GCA_040079715.1. Classification (GTDB taxonomy): domain Bacteria; phylum Myxococcota_A; class UBA796; order UBA796; genus JACKER01. The sequence goes on from JBEBJW010000541.1 coordinate 1,583, forward strand.
ACCAGGGTCAGGCGACCGACGCGTTGGTGGGCCTGGTCGATCGGCTCGACGCCGAACACCTCACCGTCGAGGCGCTCGCGTTCGCCCACACCGGCCCGCTGACGAGCATGGCGCCGCTCGCGACGTTCGCCCAGCACCACCGTTGACGTCAGCGGTGCGCTACCCGTCGTCGTCGCCCCACTCGGCCTCGCGCCGGTAGATGGTCCGCGAGGTGATGCCCATCAGCGACGCCGCCAGGCTCTTGTCGCCGTTGCAGTACCGGAGCGTCTCCTCGATCATCCGCCGCTCGATCACCTTCAGCGGCGTCCCGACCTCGAACGTGATCCGCTTCCGGTCGTTCGCCCCGACCCGGAGCGCGACCGGCAGGTCCTCGACCCCGATCCGGTCCCCACGGCACAGCACCACCGCCCGCTCGACCGCGTTCTCGAGCTCGCGGACGTTGCCGGGCCACCGGTACGCCGCCAGCACCTCCAGCGCCTCCGGGGTGAACCCCTCGAGGTGCTTGGCGTTCTTGGTCACGAACCGCGCCAGGAAGTGCTGGGCGAGCAGCGGCACGTCCTCGGCGTGATCGCGCAGGGGCGGCACGTGCAGCGGGATCACGTTCAACCGGTAGAACAGGTCCTCGCGGAACCGCCCCTCGGCCACCTCGACCCGGATGTCCCGGTTCGACGCCGCCACCGCCCGCACGTCCGCGGTCAGGGTCTCGGTCCCGCCGACCCGCTCGTACTCGCCGTCCTGCAGGACCCGCAGCAGGCGCACCTGGACCGCCGGCTTCGTCTCGGTGATCTCGTCCAGGAACAGCGTCCCGCCCTTCGCGAGGTCGTACCGGCCTTCCTTGCGGGCCACCGCGCCGGTGAACGCGCCCTTCTCGTACCCGAACAGCTCCGACTCGAGCAGCGTCTCGGGGATCGCGCCGCAGTTCAGCGCGACGAACCGGGCGTCCCGGCGACGGCTCATCCGGTGGAGCAGCCGCGCGAGCCGGCTCTTACCGGTCCCGGACTCGCCGGTCAGCAGCACCGTCGCGTCGGACGGGGCCACCTGCTCCACCTCGTCGAGCAGGGCCCGCATCGCGTCCGACCGCCCGACGATCTCGCCCTCGCCGATCGCGGCGAGCTGCTCGCGCAGGCGCCGGTTCTCGACCTGGAGCTTGCGCTTCTCGAGCGCCTTCGACACCGCGCCGGCGAGCTCGAGGCGCTTGAGCGGCTTCGACACGAAGTCGTACGCGCCCTCCTTCATCGCCTCGACCGCGGTCTCGACCGTGCCGTACGCCGTCATCACCACGACCTCGACGTCCGGGTCGACCTTCCGCGCGGCCTTCAGCAGGTCGATCCCGCTCATCCCGGGCATCTTCAGGTCGGTGAGCACCAGATCGACCCGCTCGTCGCGCAGGCGCTCCATCGCCGCCCGCCCGGAGTCGGCGTGGACCACCCGGTAGCCCTCGCGCGACAGGATCCGCTCCATCGTCACCCGGTTGGCCTCGTCGTCGTCGACCACCAGCACCGTGCTCGGCGAACCCGCCAATTCACCCTCCGTCGTCCACGTACCCCGGGATCGACGTCGCGGACGCGTCGGCGGGGCGGACCGGCAACACCAGCGTCACGACGGTCTCGGCGCCGGGATCCGAGGTGACCCGCACCGTGCCGTCGTGGTCCTCCAGGATCTGCCGGGTGATCGCGAGCCCGAGGCCGGTGCCCGTGGTCTTGGTGGACCAGAACGGGTCGAACGCCCGGTCGATCTCGGCCGCGGTCATCCCGGGCCCGTCGTCGACCAGCGCCAGGTGGACCTCGTCGCCGACCTGCCCGAGCCGCAGCCGCAGCCGTCGGGCCCCGGCCTCCACCGCGTTGCGGACCACGTTCAGCAGCGCCTGCCGGAGCTGGTTCCCGTCGACGAGCTGGGCCGGGAGCGGCTCCTCGGCCACCTCGAGCGCCACCCCGGCCTGGTCGAGCTCGGCGTGGAGCAGCCGGACCACGTCCGCCACGAGGTCGCCGAGCCGCTCGGGCGCGAGCTTCGCCTTCGGGCGGCGGGCGAGCTGGAGGTAGTGGCCGGTCACCTGGGTCAGCCGCTCGATCTCGCCGGCGACCGTGGCGAGCAGATCGCGCGCGTCGGTGTGGTGGTCCGGATCGACCTGCTCGATCTCCTCGGCCAGCATCTCCGCGTTCAGCGACATCGCGTTGAGCGGGTTGCGGACCTCGTGGGTGATCTGGGCGAGCATCTGGCCGACCAGCGCGAGCCGCTCGGATCGCGCCAGCCGGTCGAGCGCCCGCCGCTGCTCGGTCACGTCGGCCGCGGCGACGATCACCCCGTTGGTGCCGAACGGCATCACCCGCACGTCGTACTCGGCTTGCCCGTCGTGGTGCTCGTGGACCCCGACCGCGCTCGCCCAGGCGCGGACCCGCTCGGGGGGCGGCTGGCCGGGCTCGACCCCCCAGGCCTGGGCCGCGGCCGGGTTCGCGAGGGTGACCGTGCCGCCTTCGACCACGAACAGGCCGTCCTCGAGGCTGTCGAGCACGCTGCCGAGGTACCGCGACAGCCGATCGAGCTGCTCGGCGCGCTCCCGCAGCGTCCGGTCGCGGATCTCGAGCGCCTCGACCATCCGGTCGAACTCGGTGGCGAGGAGCGCGACCTCGTCTCCGCCGCGCACGTCCAGCCGACCGGGCCGACCGCCGTTCGCGAGCGACTGGACGTGGTCGGTGAGCTGGGTGATCGGCCGGAGCGCGGCCAGCACGGCCCCGAGCAGGACCACCGACAGCGCGAGCGCGATCGCGGCGAGGGCGGTGGCGATCGTGTTCGCGCGGGCCCGCGCGGCGTCGGTCTCGTCGGTCAGCCGGTGGATCCGCCCGTCGAGCAGGGCGTCGAGCTTGTCGATCTCCTCGGCCAGCGACCGTCCGTCCGCCTGGAGCGGCTCGACCCGGGCCTCGGCCCCGTCCTTGTCTCCGGCCTCGGACCGCTCGACGAACTCGAGCGCGCGGGCCTGGAACGACTTGATCAGCTCCTCGATCCGCACCAGGTGGAGCAGCGTCTTGTTCAGGACCGCGACCTCCTGCGGGTCCCGGGCCTGGAGCAGGGCGGCCCGCGCGTGGACCTGGGCCTCGAGCAGGTTCTCGCGCAGCCGCTCGCCGTACAGCGAGGCCGCGCTCTGGGAGCCGGTCCGCGGCCGTCGGTCCCCGCGGAGCAGCCGCCCGATGTCGGTGTCGACGCGCTGCTGGTCGCCGCGGATCTGGTCGATCATCAGCGCGAGCGGCAGGTACCCCTCGGTGATCAGCGCCTGGCGCCGGGCCACGCCCTGGTACTGGACCATCAGGAACACGATCGCCGACAGCATCGTGACCACCGCGGCGAGGAACGCCGCCACGATCCGGACCCGTACCGACGACAGCGGGCGCAACGGTTCAGCTGCCTCCCGCGTGGAACACGCCGTCGCCGGACACTTCGGGCATCCGGCCCTCGGTGACCTGGACCACGACCCGGCCGGTCGCGACCTCGAGCGTCCCCGTGGCCCAGATCACGGTGCCGTCGGTGCTGCGGACCGACATCGGGTGGACCCCGGGGGCGAGCTCGAGGGTGAACGGGCGCCCGGGCTCGACCGGGTGGCTCGTGGCCTCGACCCGGACCTGCGCCGCGCCGCCGCCGACGAACCGGAACTCGACCGACGACGGGCCGGTGGCCGCGGGGGCCGAGCCCTCCGCCGGGGCGCCGGTCGTCACCCCAGTCCGCCCGACCAGGATCCGCGTCGGGTGGCCGGTGGTGAGGTCGAGCGGCAGGTCCGTCGGCTGGCCGTTCGTGTACAGCCGGACGGTGTGGTGCCCCGCGACCACCCGGAACGTGACCTCGCCGGGGTAGTAGAGCTGGCCGAGCTTCACGCCCTCGAGCAGGATCTCGACCGGGATCTTCGCGTCGACGACGAGCTCGGCGATCGGCGCGTCGTCCGGGG
>JBEBJW010000542.1:0-5501 GCA_040079715.1 Myxococcota bacterium
CCCACCGCCACCCACGGCGGCGCGTCACCGGGCGCGCGGCGCGGCGCCGATCGTCACCGTCCCGCCGCCGGTCCGCCCGAAGTTCTCGGGCTCGTACATCTCCTCGACCGTCGCGGGCGGGCGGGTGTAGGTGCCGGGCGAGGTCGCGCGGACCTGGTACCGGTAGGTGTGGACGCCGGCCGGCAGGTACGACGCGTACAGCCGGACCTCGCCGTCGTCGAGCTCGTGGTGGTCGAACGCCCAGCTCCCGCCGTAGTCCGGCAGCGGGTTCGTCCGGTCCTCGATGGTGTCGGCGTCGGCGTACCCGAGCTCCTCGGTCGGGACGTCGGTCGGCGCGTGGCTCGCGGTCGCGAGGCTGGTGTCGACGATCTCGAACCCGGCCGGGATCCGGTCGACCACCGCGACGTCGTGCCGGGTGACCGGCGTGACCACGGTGATCGTGGCCCGGAGCGTGGCGCCCGCGACGAGCTTGCCGTCGGCGCCCCCGTCGACGAGCTCGAGGCTCCGGACGATCGTGAACCCCTCGTCCCGCGGGACCGGGTCCTTCGGCGCGTACGCGAGCCGGACGCCGTAGTACAGCCGGCCGCCGCCGGTCGACACCACGAGATCGCCGTTCGCCACGTCGTGCATCGGGACCACGGTCGACCAGGTCCCCGGCACCGCGATCGCCTGGTCGAGCGCCGATCGGCCCGCCACCGTCACCGTCGCCGGCACCCCCGCGCCGCCCGGCGCCGCCTCGAACTTCTGGGCGTACGCCGCGAGCGCGGACAGCACCGACGCCGTGGCCCGGGTGTTCGCCCACCGGTCGCCGACCCGCGACGACGCGAGGTGGAGCGCGTACTTCGGCAGCAGCGGGTCCGCGCTGCCGACCCGGGTCAACGCCTCGAGCGCGGCGGCGGTCGACAGGTCGTCGCTGCCCCACAGCCGCGACCAACGGCTCGCCTCGTTCTCCTTCACCGACGCCGACGCCGCCTCGACGAACGACCGGCCGGCGATCAGCCGCCCGAGCTCGGCGGTCCGCGCGTCCGGGCCGCCGGTGCGGGCGATCGCCTCGAGCAGCGACGCGATCCCGAACACCGACAGCTCCTTGCGGCGGGCGAACACCTCGTTGTTCAGCCCGGCGTCCCCGTGCCCGGCCCGGGCGAGCGACGAGGCGACGTACGCCTTCGCGACGAGCTCGGCCTGCGGGTCCTGCCACCCGTCCCAGTCGGCCCGCCGCTGCCCGGTCGCCGCCTCCCGCAGGTACGACACCGAGGCGTCGAGCAGGCCCGTGTCGACCGGGATCGCCGCCTCCTTCGACCGCGCCAGCAGCTCGACCGCGTAGGCCGTCGCGACGGTCGACGGCTCGTCGGCGCCGGACCAGTACCCGAGCCCGCCGCCCGACACGCGGAACTGCCCGAGCGACCCGAGAACCTGGTCGAGGTCCGCGCGCAGGACCTCGGCGGACAGCGTGATCCCGGCCCGATCCCGGATCAGCAGCGCCGTGAGATCGCCGAGCCCGCGCGAGGTGCGCTGCTCGAGGCACTCGTGCGGGTACCCCTGGAGGTACGCGAGCCCGCTGCCCGCGCCGACCAGGGCGGTGGTCGCCACGTCGACCGTCAGCCCGCCGTACGCGTCGTACGCGCCGTCCGGTCGCGCGATCCGCTCGGTCACCGGCTGTGAATCGACCACCCCTGCCGACGCGACCGTGTCGAGCAGCAGGTCGCGGCGGACCGGGAGCGGCCACTCGACCGCGTCGCGATCGTCGCCGGAGGTCGCGCTGAACGTCAGCTTCGCCTCGCCGGCCTCGAGTCCGCGGAGCGCGAACGGCACCTCGACCGCCCCGCCCGCCGGGACCTTCACGTCGACCGGCGCGCCGGACAGCTCGATCGGGCCCGCGACCTCGGCGGTCACGTGGACCCATCGCTCCTGGTCGACGCCGTTGTGGACCACCACCCCGGCGTACGCGAGATCGTCCGTCCGGAGCAGCCGCGGGAGCGCGGGGCGGACGATCAGCGGCCTGCTGACCCGGATCTCGGCGTCGGCCGAGCCGAACGACGTGTCACCCGCGTCGGCGACCGCCATCACCCGGAACGTGGTCAGGTTGTCCGGGAGGGTGAACTTCGCGGTCACGGTCCCGTCGGGGCCCGTCTTCAGGTCCGGCTGCCAGGTGACGGTGGTGACGAACTTCGACCGGAGCTCGGGCCCGCTGTCCGCCATCCCGCCGCCGCCGCCGCGGTTCGCGCCCTTGGCGAGGTACGCCGCGCGGTCGATCGCGACCACCCGCCCGTCGGCGGTGACGACCGACAGCCCGTGATCGGCGTAGAACGTGTCGAACGCGTCCGGGGTCGCGTAGGCGGTGAGCGACAGCACGGCCTGGTCGACCGCGTACAGGGTGACGCCGGCGTTCGCCAGCGGCTTGCCGGCGCGGCTGACGGCGACCTGGACCTCGACCTCGTCGCGGGGGCGGTACACCTCGGCGGTCGGCTTCACCTCGACCGCGAGGCGCTGATCGGCGGTGTCGATCCGGAGGGTGGTCAGCCCGGCGAACACCTCGGGTCGCCCCTTGTCCGGCGCGTCCTGCGGGCCGGCCCCCTGGACCGCGACCACCGACACGAACACGTTCGGCGCGTACGCCGCGGTGATCGGGACCTCGATCACCGCGCCGGTCCCGGTGAGGGTGGTGACCTGCTTCCACAGCACGCCCTCGCGCTCGACGGTCACCAGCGCCCGGAGGTTCTCGGCCGGCGCCTTGACCAGGATCCGCGCGGTGTCTCCCGGATGCCAGATCTGGTGCTCGGGGACGAGGTCCATGTGGTTGTCGTCGGTCCGGCCCCACCCGATGAACCCGGCGCCGAGGACGTAGACGCCGTACTCCGCGATCGGTCGGTTCCCGAGCGCGTCCTTCGCGGTCACCTTGACCACGTGGTACCCGGACTTCTTCGACGTGAACGACGCCTCGGCCGGGGACTTGCCGGTCGACAGCGCCTGGGTCGTCACCACCTCGTCGACCGGGGTGTTGACCCACCGCCACTGGCCGTCCATCCCCTTCTCGCGGATCGTGTTCCAGTCGCGCCGGACGACCTCGACCTCGACGTCGGCCGGGTGCGGCGTGCCGTCCGGGTTCACCGCGATCACCTCGACCGGAACGGCCTCGCCGAGCTTCGGCAGCCGGACCTTCGGTCGGAGCCCGACGTAGAACGCCGCCGGGTGGACGAGGGTGGTCGCGCGGTTCGCGATCGCCTGCCGGTCGACGTCGGTGACCTCGGCCTCGAGGTTCAGCTCGATCGGGACCTGCCGGTACCCGGACTGGATCGGCTGGGCGAACGTCGATCGGCCGTCGGCGAGCGGCTCGACCTTCTCGCCGAGGGTCGACTCCTGCGGGGTCTGCTCGTCGTCCCACCACCGGAACTCCGGTCCGAACGACCAGTCCTCGTAGCCGTCCGGCGCGAACGTGGTCTCGACGGTCCACGCCCGCCAGTGGACCGAGCCTGCGGTCATCGGCGCGCCGAACAGGTACCGCGCGTCCGCCACCGCGCGGATCTCCTGGCCCGCGGTCGCCACGCCGGGGCCGGCGACCTCGACCCGGAACGCCGGCGGCCGGTACGCGCGCGCCGGGACCGGGATCGAGGTGGCGCCGCGCCAGTCGTCACCGGCGACCAGCACCGACAGGGTCCAGTCGCCGAGGGCGCCCTCGGCCGGCAGGGCGGTCTGCACCGAGAACCCGCCGCGGTCGTCGAGCGAGCCGTCGCCGTTCGCGACCACCGCGCCGTCCGGATCCGACAGCGACCACGAGACCTCGCCGCGCGACCGTTCGAGCCCGTTCTTCGTCTGGAGCCGGAACGTGGCCCGGGCGTACACCGGGTCGCCGAGCCGGTACACGCCGCGATCCGCGAACCCGTGCCCGATCACCTCGCGGGCGGTGAACCCGTAGCCCCCATAGATCCGGAACCCCCACGGCGCGAAGTACTGGTCCCAGTCCGTCGTCACGAGCGACCGATCGCCGCCCTTCGTCAGGACGGCCCAGACCGGCGCTTGCCACCGCGACCAGCCCTCGCCCGGGATCCCGTCGACGTGCGCGAGGCCGTTCGCGTCGGTGGTGGCGGTGCCGGCGGCGTCCGGACCGACGAACAGCTCGACCTGGACGCCCTCGACCGGGGTCCCCTTCGCGAGCGACGTCACCCACAGCTCGGTCCCGCCGGGGCCGACCTTCAGCGTGCCGCCGAGGTCGGTCACCACCACGAGGCCGGTGCTCTCGACCACGCGGTCGTTCCAGTCGACCACGTTCGGCGCGCTGAACCGGGTCGCGACCCACCCGGTGCCGCCCTTCCCGAGCAGCATCCCGAGGTCGATCGTGTCGGTCTCGGTCCGGTTCGGCTCGGGATCGATCTCCACCGGGAACTTCGTCGCGCCCGGCGCCTCGACCGCCGCCTTCGCCAGGGTCTGCCAGTTCCGCACGTCGAACGTCGACGGATCGAACGTGGCGGCGACCGCGTCGACCCGGGTGGCGTTCAGGTGCTTGAACGGCAGGGCCGGCGGATTGTTCGACGCGTACAACCGGAGGTTCTCCGGGACGGTCAGCCATGGCACGTAGTCGCCGGTCTTGAACTCCCAGGTCGTCGGGGCGGCGAGCGTCTGGCCGTACACGTCGGACAGGCCCGCGGTCAGGGTCACCGTGTACCGGGTGTTCGGCGCGAGCACCACGCCGTAGTGGTAGGTGTCCCACTCCCACTCGCCCTCGGGCGGCTCCCACCCGTCGGGCTCGGGCTGGATCTGCAGGTGCTTCGCGACCTCGGACTGGGCGACGTTCGTGCTGAAGTTCAGCTCGAGGTGCGCGTTCGGGGTCGAGGTTTCCGTCGGGGAGGTCCCGGTCACGGTCAGCGCCGGGTAGGTCGAGAACGACAGCGCCAGCGGGGTCGTCGACGGGAGCGGGCCCTCGAGCCCGGTCACGCCTTCGGTCAGCGCGAGCTGGTACGCGGTGGCCGGCGAGAGCGTCGCCGTGAGCGTCACCCGGTTCGGCGAGGAGCCGGCCGACGCAGTCAGCGCCACCGCGGTCCCGCCCGCGTCGAGGGACAGGTGCGACGCGACCTCCTTCGGGTCGACCGGCTGGTCGAACACGAGCTCGATCGGATCCTTCGGGTCGAACCGCGGCTCGTCCGCCCGCGGCACCGTCGACACCACCCGCGGCCGCGGCGTGTCGAACGTCCAGGTCACCGTCTTCTCGAGGGTGACCCCGTCGACGGCGGCGGTGCCGGCGGCGATCGAGCACGCCACGTGGGTCGCCCGCGGGAACCGGCCACCGTCCGGGACGATCACCGCGGTGGACGTGCCGGCCCACCGCGCCTTCGCCGGCAGCTCCGGCGAGCACGCCACCGGGATCGAGGCGTTCATGTCGTCGATCCCGGTGATCGGGACCATCGGCCGATCGAACACCGCCGCGATCTGGATCGCGTCCTGCTCGGGCCCGAACGGCGACAGGTGGAGGATCTGGACCCCGGACCCGTCGTCGACGTCCGGCGCCG
>JBEBJW010000543.1:0-5498 GCA_040079715.1 Myxococcota bacterium
GCCCACACGGTCAGGCCCCACAGTCGAAGCGGAGGGTCCCCGGCGCGACGCCGAACACGACGCACCGCTCGCCGAGGTCGATCGTGTCCCACCCGTTCGGATCGTGGGTCACGAACCAGTACCCGATGTCTGCGAGGTCGCCGGGCGGGGCGGTCGCGCCGATCAGCCACAGGCCGTTGGCGGTCAGGACCGCGAACCCGACCGCGCCGTCGAGCGACCGAACCGGGACCGCGACGTCCGGCTCGTCGTCGCCGTCGAAGTCGCCGCGGAGCCAGGCCGGGCTCAGCCCGTCGTACCGCGCGAGGGTCGCCGGGGGGAACCGACGCCCGTACGCGGCCCGGGTCCAGTCCGGCAGCCCGTCGTAGAACCGCGGATCCGGGTCCCGGGCGGTCGCCAGGACCTCCTCGATCGCCACCCCGCGCGCGGGCGCCGGCGCCGGCCGGACCTCCGCGCAGCCGATCGTCCAGCCGATCCACCCGATGGTCCGCATCGCCCCTCCGCCGATCCATCTAGGCGGCGGGAGGCGCGGAGATTCCACCAGGATTGTTACAGAAGCCAGCGCTGCCCGGTCGAGCAGGGAATCAACGGCGCCCTACCAGACCTCGCACCGATTCGCGGTGCGCATCGGCGTGCCCTCGGCGCACTGGAACGCCTCGGCGAACTCCGGCAGGTTCGACACCGGCCCGTTCACCCGGAACTTCGCCGGCGAATGCTCGTCGGTCGCGACCAGCATCTGCATGATCTCGGGCGACGCGGCCGAGCACCACGCCTGCGCGTGCGACACGAAGAACAGCTGGTTCGCGGTCAACCCCGCGACCGACGGCTCGGGCGCGTTCTCGGTGACCCACTGCTGGTAGGCCCGGTACGAAATCCGCAGCCCGCCGAGGTCCGCGATGTTCTCGCCGAGGGTGAGCTCCCCCGACAGGTGGAGCCCCGGAGCCGCCTCGTACCCGTCGTACTGGGTGTCGACGCAGGCCGCGACCTTCTCGAACCCCTCGACCGCCGCGGGGGTCCACCACTCGGACAGCCGCCCCTCGGCGTCGAACTTCCGCCCCTCGTCGTCGAACCCGTGGGTGATCTCGTGCCCCATCACCATCCCCATCGCGCCGAAGTTCATCGCCTTCGGGTAGGTGGACGAGAAGAACGGGGGCTGGAGGATCCCGGCCGGGAACACGATCTCGTTCTGGGTGGCCGAGTAGTACGCGTTGACCGTCGGGGCGGTCATCATCCAGGTGTCGGGATCGATCGGCTTCTCGGCGGTGGCGAGCCAGTAGTCGCTGGTCGCCGCCGCCGCCCGCGCGTTGTTGCCGAAGTAGTCGTCGGGCTTGACCTCGAACGTGTACTCCCGCCAGTGGTTCGGGTACCCGATCTTGTTGGTGATCGCGCGCGCCTTCTCGACCGCCCGGGCGCGGGTGTCGGCGTCCATCCAGGCGATCGACGGCAGACCCGCTTCGAACGCGGCCTCGATCCGGCCGATCATGTCGACCGCGATCGGCTTGCTGTCGCCCGGGAACGCCTTGTCGACGTACGCGGCGGCGAGCAGGTCGCCGAGGGCGCGATCGGTCCGCTGGACGCACCGCTTCCACCGGTCCGGCTGGACCTGCATCCCGCTCAGGATCTGGCCGTAGAACCGGAACGTCTCGTCCGACAGCGGCTTCGCGAGCTGGGCGGCGGAGCCGTTGAGCGCCCGCCACTTCAGGTACAGCCGGAGGGTGGCCGGGTCGGTCGACTGGACCAGCTTGTCGAAGCCCTCGAAGAACGACGGCGTCATCACGTTGATCTGGGTCAGCTCGGGCCGACCGCTCGCGGCGAGGAACCCGGCCCAATCGAGGTGGGGAGCCAGCTTCTCGAGCCCGGCGCGGTCGAGCTTGTTGTACACCTTGTCGGAGTCGCGGAGCTGCTCGGGCGTCCACTGGAGGCCGGCGAGCTTCGTCTCGAACGCGAGCACGTCCGCCGCCGCCTTCGCCGCGTCCGCGTCGGACCACCCGCCGAGCACCAGCAGCTTCGTGGCGTGGTCGAGGTACTGCGCGCGCTTCTCGGCGCGATCCTCGAGCAGGTAGTCCTCGCGATCCGGCAGGCCGGTGCCGCCCTGCATCAGCTGGACGATCGCGAGCCCGGGGTTCTTGGAGTCCGCGTCGACGAAAATGTCGAACGGGCCGTCGAGCCCCTGCCGGCCGAGCTCGCCGACCAGGGCGAGGAACCCCTTGCGGTCCTTCAGGGTGTCGATCCGGGCGAACGTGGGCGCGAGCGGCTCGATCCCCTTGGCGTCGATCGCGGCCTCGTCGAGGCACGAGGTCCAGAACGCGCCGAGCTTCTGGCGGTTCGGGTCGTCGCCCGGGGCCGCGGCGACCTCGTCGAGCACGGCCTTGAGCAGCAGCTCGTTCTGGTCGCCGATCGTGGTGAACGATCGCAGCACCATCGGCTTGTCCGGCGGGAGCGGGTTCGCGGCGATCCACCCGCCGCACGCGAACGCGTAGAAGTCGGTGCACGGGTCGACCTTGCGATCGAGCGCGGCGGCGACGTCGGCCTCGAACCCGGTCGGCGGCGGGGCCGGCACCGGGGTCTCGACGACGGGGGCGCGGCTGCCGGAGCACGCCGCGAGGACCAGGATCACGGGGATGGTACGCATGGCGGCCGCCGTAACGCGAACCGGGCGGGGCGTGCCAACAACCGGCTATTCGAGCGGTCCGATCTCGATCCGATCCGGCGCGATCCCGAGGCGACGCTGGCCGCGCCGGACCTCGACGATCTGGGCGGCGTCTTCGACCCCGGCCGCCGCGAGCTGGCCGCGCGCGCGGTAGATCGCGACGTTCAGCCCGTTCGCGTCGAGGTGGAGCATCCGGAGCAGCCGGTCGCGGTCGATCCACCCCTGCTCCCCGGTCGGCTGGGCCCGATCGTCGAGGCGCTGGCGGGCGAGGGTCAGCAGCACGTAGCCGTGCTCGCGCGGCTCGAGCGGGACCCGACCGGACCGGGTGACGAGGGTGAGCTGGACGTGCTCCTCGTCGCGGCTGACCCCGAACCGCAGCGCGACCGCCTCGAGCGGGGTCGCCGCCTGGACGGTCGCGGTGCCGTCGGTGCCGCCGGGGAGCGACAACACGAACGGCTGCCCGCCGGCCTCGACCACGTCCCCGTCGGCCACCGGTCGGCGATCGTCGCCGTGCTCGGCGATCCACCCGGACGACGTCGCGTACACCACGAGCTCCGGCAGCTCCGCCGACGGCAGCGCGAGCATCCCGTCGACCGACCCGACCCACCGCCCGGCGCGATCCCGCCCGAGCGGCCCGGGCGCTGCGGCGTCGGTGAGCTCGTACTGCGGCGCGGGGTCTCCGAACGACAGGCGCGCCCCCGCCGCGAGGCCCGCCGCCGCGCCGGACGCGACCCGGTCGCCGTTCACGAACGTGCCGTTCCGACTGCCGAGATCGCGGACCTCCCACCCGCCGCCGGTCCACCGGACGGTCGCGTGCTCGCCGCTGATCCGCTTGTCGCCGAGCCGCAGCCCGGCGGTGGGGGCGCGACCGACCACCAACCGCGCCGCGAGGGGCACGCTGTGCCCGGTCCCGAGATCCTTGAGGAGTGCCATCGCGAGAGCATATCCGGGCAGTGGTTGGTACCGGCGTCGCCGCCGTGCGGCTCTCGGGATAACACATCCGATCGGAGGTTTCGATGGACGCACCCGAGCGCGCGCGGGCCCAGTTCTCGGCCTGGCGGGCCGCCGCCGACGACTGGTTCGACCCGCACCTCCGGTCGCTGCTCGGGTTCCACGAGATCCCCACTCGACCGCTCGGGGCTGGAATCGGCGACGTCGAGGCGCTGGCGGCGTTCGCGCGGGTGTGCGCCGACGAGATCGACCCATTGGTCAAGGAGAACAACCGGGACGAGAACCTCCCGGTGCTCCGGCGGTACGACGCGCACGGCAACCGGGTCGAGGCGATCGTCCACCACCCGACCTACCACGAGATCGGCCGCCGGGCGTACGCCCCGGGCGCGATGACGCTGTACGGGGCGATCGGGCGCGAGCGGGAGGCGATGGCGCGCCTGTACCTGTTCGCACAGAACGGCGAGGCCGGGCACGCCTGCCCGATGGCGTGCACCGCCGGGCTGATCAAGGCCCTGCGGGCGGCGGGCGACCCGCGTCCGGACTGGATGGAGCGGCTGGTCGATCCGGACTACGACCGACACTACATCGGCGCCCAGTTCCTGACCGAGGTCCAGGGCGGGTCGGACGTCGGCGCGAACGCGGTCGTCGCCACCGACCTCGACGACGGCAGCTCGCGGATCTCCGGCGAGAAGTGGTTCTGCTCGGTGATCGACGCGGACCTGTTCCTGATGACCGCCCGCCCGACCGGCGCGTCCGGCGGGACCGCGGGCCTGCGGGGGTACGTGGTGCCCCGGCGCCTCGACGACGGCTCGGTCAACGGGTTCCGGATCCGCCGGCTGAAGTACAAGCTCGGCACGCGGTCCATGGCGTCGGCCGAGGTCGACTTCGACGGCGCGTGGGCCGTGCCGATCGCCGACTTCCGGACGGTGCTCGAGGAGGTGATCGACACGAGCCGCCTGCTGAACGCCGGGTGCTGCGGGGCGATCCTCGAGCGGGTCCAGCGGGAGGCGACGGCGTACGCGTCGACCCGCACGGCGTTCGGTCGTCCGATCGCGGCGTTCCCGGCGGTGGCGACGGTGCTCGCGTCGCTCCGGACCGAGGCGTACGCGGCCCGCGGCCTGACGTTCGCCCTCGCGGCCCTCGGGGACCGGATCGCGGTCGGACGGGCGTCGGACCCGGAGAAGGCCGCCCACCGGGTGCTGGTGAACCTGAACAAGCTGTGGACCAGCCTCGCGTGCACCGCCGGCGTCCGGTCGGCGATCGAGGTCCTCGGCGGCAACGGCGCGATCGAGGAGTTCAGCGCGCTGCCGCGGCTGCTGCGCGACGCGATCGTGCTCGAGGCGTGGGAGGGCGGCCACAACGTGCTGTGCAGCCAGGTCCTCAAGGACTGCCAGCGGTACGGGCTGCACCACGCGATGTTCGACTGGCTGGCGGCGCTCGGGGCCCCATCGGTCGAGCTGGACGCGATCCGCGCCCGGTGGGTGTCGTCGCTCGCCGGCGACGCGGCCGAGGCGGCGTGGGTGATCCGCAGCCTGTGCGAGGAGCTGCGTCCGATCGCGCAGGCGGCGGCGCTGACCGCGGAGTCGAGGCACCCGGGCGCGGATCCGCGGCTCGGGGTGGTGATCGACCAGCTCGTGACCACGACCCGGCGCGGGTGGGACCCGCTGGCGGATCGGGCGGCGCCGGACCGGGTGCGCGCGATCCTGGCGTAGCGCGGCGGACCGCAGGGATCCGCTGCCGCAGAACCAGGCGGACGGCGGGCGGCGGAGACGGGCGCGGCGAATGTGGCTGGTGCTGCCGCAGGACCATGGGTGCCGAGGTCGCGGCTCGCAGGGGAGACGGTGGCGGTGGGCGAACCGAGGAGCCGCCGTACGTGGTTCGGCACCACGCGGTGGAGCGG
>JBEBJW010000544.1:0-5498 GCA_040079715.1 Myxococcota bacterium
GAGCGCCACCGCGGTCGCGAACGCGCTGGCGACGGCGATCTCCGGCCCGCCGACCGCCGTCCGGAGCGCGGCGACCACCCCGACCACCCCGAGCGCGCACGCCGCCTCCCCCGTCGCCTCGCGACCGAGCAGGGCCCACAGGTCGAGCTCGGACGGGACCGGCTCCGGCGCCACCACCTGGGCGACGTCGAGCGCGGCGCGGACCACCACGACCGGGGTGGTCGCGAGGATCAGCCAGATCCCGAGGTGACTCGGGTCCCGGGTCGCGAACGGCTCGCCGACCACCGACCGCGCGATCACCGGCCACGCGAGCAGCACCGCGAGCTGGGCGGCCGCCCCGAGCAGGTACGCCGACGCCGCCGCGGCCATCGCCGTCGCCGCCCGCCGCCGCGCGTCCGGGGACACCGTCGGGTCTTCGGTCAGCAGCCGGAGCGCGAACCCGCTCGCCGCGAGCTCGTCGGCGCAGACCACCGCGCTCGCCGCGACCGACAGGATCCCCGCCACCGCGGCGACCCCGATCGCCGCCGGCTCGGCGAACAGGGCGGCCGCCACGGCGCCAGCGACGCAGATCCGCCACCCCAACCCGGCCACGAGGCGGGCCCCGGGCAGCAGCCAGGCGGCGACCGGGTGCCGGTCGAGGTTCACCGCGTGGCCGAGCTCGTGGGCGGCGATCGCCCAGTCCTTCGGCCGGCTCCCGCCCCACGTCGCCTCGGACAGGCCGAGCGTGCGGGTGTTCGGCCAGTACGCGTCCGGGACGTCGGCCGACACGACCTCGACCCGGACCGGCCCGAGCCGTGCCCGGTCACGGGCGATCCGCCGCTCGATCCACGGACCGGCGGGTCCCGGCATCGCCGGCGCCCGACGCCGATCGTCCATCCGACAGAGCCCGAGCCCGACCGCGGTCGACGCGGGCGGGAGGATCGCGACGGCCAAGAGCCACAGGAGCTGCATGGGTCGATCCGACACCGAACGGTGGGGGCGGTTCCCGGGATGATACGCCGACCCCGTCAACGGAGGTTGCCATGTCGATCGAGCTCAACGCCCCGGCCCCGGACTTCACCGCCAAGACCACCCACGGCGATCTCACGCTGTCCACGTGGGAGGTCGGCAAGTGGGTGATCCTGTTCTCGCACCCGGCCGACTTCACCCCGGTCTGCACCACCGAGTTCGTCGAGTTCGCCCGCCGGTGGCCGGAGTTCCAGAAGCGGAACGTCGCGCTGCTCGGCAACTCGATCGACAGCGTGTACAGCCACATCGCGTGGACGCGGAACATCGAGGACAAGTTCGGGGTGCCGATCCCGTTCCCGGTGATCGCCGATCTCGACGCGAAGGTCGCGATCGCGTACGGGATGCTCCACCAGGCGGCGTCGGCCACCGCGACGGTCCGGTGCGTGTTCTTCATCGACCCGAAGCGGATCGTGCGCGCGATGGTGTACTACCCGCTGAACGTCGGGCGGAACTTCGACGAGATCCTGCGGGTGGTCGACGCGCTCCAGACGGCCGACGCGCACGGCGTGGCGTGCCCGGCGAACTGGAAGCCCGGGGACGACGTGATCGTCCCGGCCCCCCTCACCTCCGCCGCGGCGACGACCCGGGCGGCGGACAAGACCCTGAAGGTCACCGACTGGTACTTCGCGAAGAAGTCCCTGCCGACGGGCTGAGCGCCCGAGGCGCGGAGTGCTACCGGCCCTTCGCGGTCTTCTTCGGCTTCGCCGCGGCCTTCGCGGGCTTGGTCGCTGGCTTCACCGCCCCCGCCCGCGGCTTGCCGCCCTTCCGGTCGAGCCGGCGGCTCGGCGGGTGCGCGCCGAGCGTCGCCTTCGCCTGGTCGAGGTCGGCGCCCGCGAGCTTCGGCAGCATCCCGACGGCCGCCTTCGCGTCGATCCGGAGCCGCCGCGGGCCCTCGTCGCGGAGGTGGTTCAGCACCTTCTCCAGCGCGGCGAACGTCGGCTCGGGGATCGGGCGGCCGGGCTGGGTCACCGCCGCGGCCACCCCGACCAGCGCCGGGACCACCACCTGCTTGGTGAACGCCGGATCCCGGTGCATCAACCGGGCGATCGCCGCGGTGTTCCGGGTGGCGAGCGCCCACCACGCCCCGAGCTCGCGGTTGCCGGCGAACTGGGACTTGCGCCAGGCGCGGATCGCCTCCGCCGCCTTGTCCGACACGCCGGGATCGACGATCCCGTGGACCCGCATCATCCGCATCGACATCTCGACCGCGCACGGCGCGACGCCGATGATGTTGCCGGTCAGCTCCCAGTCCCCCTCGTTCGACCACCGCTTCGAGAAGTCGACCGACACGTCCTCGACGAGCTGATCGTGGGTGAACGTGAACACCGCGTTGCCGATCTGGTCGTCGGCGTTCAGCCAGCTCACGAAGTTGTCCCACCCGCTCTGCGCGGCCTCGATCGCGTCGGCGATCGCGGACTCGGCGCCGTCGGTGAGCGCGGCGATGTCCTCGTCGGTCACCTCCGGGTGCGCGATCCCGAGGGTGGGGATCAGCCCGTCGATCGCCTGCTGGACGAACGTGTTCAGCGCGGCGTGCCCGGCCTCGGCGCCGGCGTCGGTCACGTTGTCCTCCTCCATCAGGACCACCGCGACCCCGACCACCCCGCCGACGTCCGGGGTCCCGAGCTCGGCGAGCCAGGCGGGGACCGGGATCGGCGTCAGGGAGGTCGCGAGGTGACCGATCGCCGATGGGACCGGGACGTTGTCACCGGCGTCGACATCGGTGTCGCCGAGGTTCCCGTGGGAGCCGGGCGTCCCGATCACGGTGGCGGTGCCGTGGAGCTGGAGATCGTCGCCGAGCGCGACGGTGTCGCCGTCGACCTTGAAGAACACGGACCACAGGTACGGCTCGGCGCTCCCGATGCCGTCGCCTTCGTCGAAGCAGCGCAGGTTCTCGAGGTTCAGATCGATGTTCAGCGGGGTGCGAGCGGCCATCTCGGAGTCCTCCAGGGGTCTGCCTCCGAATAGCCACGGCCGCGAATTCGACACACGGGCACGTTCGGGGTACCCGGACCGGCCCCGGGCCGGGCCGTGCTGCCGCAGGACTGGGCCGGACCGTGGGGACTGCGCGAGCGAACGCGGCTTCTGCTGCCGCAGGACCGGGTGGGCGGCGGGATGGGCCGGGGCGCTGTCCTCCCGGGCCTGATGGATCCGCAGGACCCCCGTCGGCGAGGAGCGCCGGGTGGCGTCCCGTCCCCCGCGCGACGGACGCGACCCGGCCTGCCGCTGCCGCAGTCCCCGCGGTATCATGCTCACGTAGACCAGGTGTGAGCTAAACAATCTCCGTCGATTCCCTCGCCCCCGCATCGGGTTGATCGGCGCCTCTCGCGTGGTCGGGACCAATCCGCCCTTCGGGTCCTCCCCCCCGCTGGCGAGCCCGACGGGACCCAACGCCGACGTGGCGGGCTCGTCGCCCACCGCCCCCTCGGCGAGGACGTTCGAGGCGTCGACGGTGGACCGGTTCGCGAGCTCGACCGACACCGACAGCGGTTGACCTCCGATCCCCACCGTGGCGGCGAGGAGGTCCCCGTCGATCACCGGAACGTGCAGCGTGCCGAGCTGGAGCTCCTGCGGACCCAGCACCAGCCCCACGCCGCCGACCGACCGGGCCGACGCCAGCGTCCCGAGCCCGGTGCCGTCGAGCGCGTGCAGCCGACCGAGATAGTTCGCCGCGGGCTCGGTCGACCCGAGAGGCGCCGGACCCGGCGCCGGGGCCTCCACCGCCAGCACCGCGAGCTCGCCCGGTCCCAGCGTCGACGGCGTCGGAACGTACACCCGGGTGGTGCCGTCGACCGTGGTCAGCGTCACCGACACCTCGGACAGCGTCCCGCCCTGGGTCCGCAGCGCGGGCGCCAGGTCTTCGCCGTACCGCGTCAGCGTCCGCAGCCCGTAGCCGGCAAGCGACGCCGACGCGCGGACCTGCGCCGTGCGGGTCGGGTCGAGCAGCGCCTGCACGTCCTCCGGGGACAGGGCGGCCTGGATCTCCGCCCCGAACAGGGCCGTCGCACCCGGCGCCACGACGGTACCCGCGAACGCGGCCGAGCCGCCCTGGAGCGGCCTCACGTCGAGGGTCTGGGCCGGCAACGCCGTCCAGGCCCCGGTCGTCGGGTCCAACCCTTCGAGGACTACGGTCCCCTCGGACAGCGTCGCGTCCACCAGGCCATCGTTGACCACGCCCACAACGGTCTGCACGAGCAGGAGCGCAGACGCGTTCTCGACGGTCACCGTGCTCGTGACGGGCTCGGCCGCCAGCGCGTCGACCGGAGCGAGGTCCAGGGTGACGAGCAGCTCGGGCGCGAGCAACGGCGGCGCCGTGGTCGTCGCGGGCGGGGTCGCGTCGGTCCCTTGAATGGTCAGCCGGGATCCGGACAGCCGCACCGCGTCCGCCAAGAGCCCGCCGACGAACCGGTGGTCCGAACCCGACACCCGCACGGTCGCGCTCGGCGCCGAGACGTAGCCCGAGAAGGTGCTGTCGGAACCAGAGATCTGGACCGCGTCGCCCGTACCTGCGCCGAGCAGCACCAGGCCGTCCACGAACGGCGTCAGCGCGGCGCCTTCCCCGTCGACCTGGACCTGGCCGTCGCTCACGAAGGTGTAGGCGCCGACGAGCGTGTGCAGGTGCACGTCGCACGGCGCCCAGTACAGCCCGGGCGGGAGGCACTCCTCGTCGTCGTCATCGTCACCCCAGCCACAGGAGTCGTCGTCGTCGCAGGACTCGACCTCCCACTCGCCGCCGTCGCAGGCCGAGGTCATGTCGTGGTAGTCGAGGCCTGCGGCGATCGCCGCGGCTCCGCCCGGCCGGTAGTCGTCGACCGTGAACGTCACCGGCGCCGTGCCAGCCGAGACCTTCACCGCAGGCGGATCCACCACGGTCCCGCCCGGCAGGCTCACCGTCGTCCCGTACTCGACCCCGCCGACCAAGGACTTCCCGGCGCCCTTGACCCGGATCCCTCCGTTGCTGTGGACCAGGCCGGAGACGCTGCCGCCGCCGCCGGTCCAGTCGACGCCGTTGCCGGTGGCGCTGGTCGCCCAGATCGCCACCGACCGACCGACCTCGACGCTCGACGAGGTCAGCGCGATCGTCGAGGTGCCCCCGTCGTCGTCGGCGATGGTCGCCGAGATTGGGTAGCTGCCCGCGTTCGCGTACACGTGCGCCGCGTACAGGCTGCCCCAGCCGGTCCCCTCGGCCGAGATCGGCACCTCCTCGGGCGCCGAGCCGTCGCCCCAATCGACGCTGGCGGCGTGGGTGTCGAGCGGGCCGAGCTCGGTGAATGACGCCGTGAGCAGCGCGACGCCGCCCGCCGTAGGTGCGTCGACCGCGCCGGTGGCGACGGGCTCGGCGTTGACCACCGTGAGCTCGACCGTGTCGGAGGCGGTGTGGACCCCGTCGGAAACCTCGAGGAGCGCGGTGTAGTGCCCGTCGTCGAGCGTCTGGACCACCGTGACCGGGAGCACCTCGCCTGGGATCACCAGCGGCGGCCCGTCCTGCGCGA